>NZ_JAKUFQ010000084.1:0-24611 GCF_022663475.1 Bacillus cereus group sp. BfR-BA-01382 | reverse complement strand
AAACAATTGGGTGAAAGAAAGATAGAAACGGAACAAGGAATTGTTACAGTAGATAAGCCGGAGCTTAAAGTTGGCGAAGAAGTGCGAATTGCTGTAGAACCAAATGGGAAAAACATTCAAAGCATGAAAGGTATATTGCAGTTACAAAAAAATGGCGAGCAATATGCGCAAGAAAGAATACTATCTTTTGAGTATGATGAAGAAACGAAGAGCTGGGTTGCTAACTATAAAGCAGAGGATTTTGATTTGCAAGGTGATTGGAATCTCCAGCTCGTTCAAAGTTACAAAGAGAATGAGAAAGAAGAAATCGTAAAAAATGAAGTGAAAGTCCCGCTCATTCGTATTAAAAATGAAACGCCAACTATAGATAAAGAATTGCCAAAGTTACAGAAAGTTACAATTGATGAAGTAAAAGAGAACTTAGTTGAACGAAAACAGGGAGATTCTATACATATACGAGTAAAAGCGTCAGATATAGAATCGGCTGTAAAAGAAGTGCGCGTTACATTAAAAGGGAAAGAAAATAAAGAGCTTTCGTTTTTATTAGACTACAACAAGTATGATATGGATTGGCAAAAAATATTTGAAATAACAGAAGAATTGCCAGCTGGGCCATACGAATTACATGTAGAGATAATAGATGCAGCAGGTAATAAACTTGTTGAGGAAAGTGAATATACCATTTCTATTTTGGCGCCAAAAAACGAAGATGACAAAAAGATAGAAGAGAAAGAGAAAGAAGATAAATTAGATAATAAACTAGAAAATGAATTAGAAGATAAGAAAGAAAATGAGAAGCAAGAGGATTTGAAAGTCAAAAACCCGCTTCCAGAAGAAAAATTACCAGTTGTTCAAATTCCGAAGCAAGATGAGGAAGTAAATAAGTTTATAAAAGAACCGTTGAAAGAGAAAGAGGAATTTACTTACGTCATAAAAGAGCCGTTCGAAGACAACAAGGAAGTACATAAGGCGAAGGACCAAAAAGAGAAAAATAACAAACAAGTTGCCTCTAAAAAGAAAGAACAAAAAGAAGAATCAAAAGACAAGAAAGAAGAAAAAGGTGAACAGGGAGTACAAGCTTCGGATGTGTTTACTATCATGTCAGGTTTATTCGTACTGTTTTTAGTTTTAAAGAGTAATAAAGAATGGGGCTAATTATTTCATAGTAGTGGAGGCGCTTAAATGGAGATTAAACGTACGACAATTGAAGATAAGGCGTTACAACCATTAAAACAGCCTGCAGCTATTTCGGAGCATGAAATCCAGAAAGAACGAAAGCGTAGCAATTTAGTGTTTACTGGACAGTCTAAAATTATTTCGAAAAATAATGAAATAGGTATTTTACTTGCAAGTTTAAGTGATGGAAAGATTATGAAGGAAATGCTTTCTAAAGAGATGGATACAGTGTTACAACTTTTTAAAAAGCTACATACGTTATCTGGAGAAGGTAAGCAAACAGAAAAAATATTTGAACAAGTAATTAGAAGCCTACAAGGGCTTGTTAAGCAGGCGCATATAAAAGACCTTCCTTTGTTAGATGGAACATATGATTTCGCTGAAGTACAACTATCATTTGGTAGAAAAGTACATATTCCGTTACTAGATGTGAGCGCACTTATTTCTAGAGTGGAAAGTGATTCTTCAGAAGGAAATATAAATTTGATGGTAACGGTTATTACTGCTTATATAACGAAATTGTCTAACGAAACAATTTTAATTAGTGTTACAGACCGCATTGCTAAAGATCGGGATGTAAGTGTATGGAGAGCGCTTGCGGAAATTAACATGACACAATTATCACAGGCATTGAAACAAACGATGCAAGAACATAAATGGTCTATGACGTTTCTTTTTCTCTTCATATGGATTGTCGGTATTATTTTAATTCGAGTTATGTAAAAAGGTCGTCACTCCATTGTGACGACCTTTTTTATATTTTTTCGTAGAAGAATGTATCAAATCGCTGAAGATTGTAACGCTCGGGTGTTAAAATTTGTTCCGTACTACCAACAAATAGTACGCCGCCTTTTCGTAAAGAACGACTAAATTTTTCATAAAGTTTTACTCTTGCTTCTTCGGTAAAATAAATCATTACGTTGCGACAAATAATCAAATCATAATTTGTATCGAATGACTGCATTAAAAGGTCATGTTGTTTAAACGAGACGTTTTGTTTAATGTTTTGATGCAATGAATATAGATCATTCTCTTTTGTGAAATGACGTTCTTTCAAATCATTAGGTAATTCCTTTAACGAACGTTCTGTATATTGACCGCGTTTTGCAGTTTCTAAAATATGAAAATCAAGATCTGTTGCTTGAATTTCAAAACGAAATGGAGCTAGATGCTTTGATAAAATTAAAGAAAGTGTATACGGTTCTTCACCAGCAGCGCAAGCGGCACTCCATACCTTTAATTTTCCGCTATTTTGTTCGAGTAATTTAGGTAGTGCTTTCGACTCTAAAGTTTGCCATCGTTCTTTATTTCTAAAAAACTCTGAAACGTTAATTGTAATATAGTCAATAAAATTTAAAAATAAATTTTGATCAGCACGTAATTTGTTTAAAAAGTTAGTGTAGTTTTCAAAGCCTTTTCTCGAAATGAAAGCATCGATTCTACGGCGCATTCTATCTTGCTTATACGAAGCGATATCCATATTGAATTGTTGTTTAAAACTCGTGATAAAATGATCATAATCTTGTTCAATTATCATATTTACAATGGGCACAATAATGATATTGTGCCGCCCCCTTTACATCATACGAATTTTTTGTTCAAAGCTTTTTTTCATTTGCTTTTCATGTAATCCTGGTAAATCATAAATGACAGCATCAATACCTGCTTCTTTTGCAACATCGACAGGGATGACAGATGTATGTTTGTCCCCATTATAAAAACAGAGAACTAAATCAGTGTCTTCAATAATTTGTTTAACAAAAAACATATAATCTGATCGGTAAATGGAGTCAGAAGGATGATCGAAAGCAACATATTCGGCTCCGTGTTTTTTTAAGTAATCAACGACTTCTTGAAATTCATCTGTTATTGCTTGCAATGGTTGCAGCGTGTAAAGGCATAAATTTTGAGCGAGTCTTTCATTCTCAACGAAAAAACGAAGAACCTCATTTTCAATAGATTTATAACATAATATGTAAATTTTATGTTTGTGAGCATAGTCAGTTAAAAATTTTTTAATTTCTTCTTGATCTAATGCTGTTAATTGATTTGAACCACAAAGGAAAATATTCATAGAATTGTGCCACCTCATGCTAAATTGTAACATATCTTTTATAAAAAATAACTGCAAAATATTACTGTTCAGAGTATAATTATAAATAACTGGATTTTACGATTAAGTTTAGGAAGAAATAAAAAAATAAATAGGTGATATATATGCTACGTTCTATCTCGCATAATCCAATTTTATCGCATATACCGCCTGCTACTCAAATGCCGAAAGAAGCAAATGTCAGGACAGGACTTGCATTTTCGGATAATTTGCATGCAGATCCGAAAAAAGATAAATTACTAGAACAAATGGAAGCGTTTGTCGATAATATTGGAGAAATTAAAGAAAAAATTGAAATGGAATTAACGCTTGATAATGTAATGGAATACAAAAATACAGTAAAATCATTTTTGAATTTTTACGTTGATAATGTATTGCAGTATAAAGATGTCATGTCTCGTCACCCACGTTATGGATATTCACAGAAAATGACGATTGTGAAACAGGCAGAAATGGGATTGAATGAATTAGAAGATGTTATGAATTTAATTAATACGAAAACAGGACATTTAGAAATGTTAAATCAAATTGGAGAAATCCATGGTTTAATTGTGAATTTAGTCTTGTAAAAGGAAGGAAGCTATATGTACATACAATTATATGAAAAGCTCGTTATTATACAAAAGGCGTATGAAAATATTCAAGCGCTTGGAGAGCAAATATATGAGAATTTAAAAAATAAAGATATAAATGCAGTTCAAAAGTTACAAGTAGAACAATTGCAGTACATTGATGGTTTAAAAGGACTATCTAGCTCATTCGAAGAAATGGTTGTTCAGTTTTGTAAAGAAAAGGATGTTGAAGCATCTCGTGTAAGTGCATTATTTTCGTATTTTTCTCAAGAAGAAATTGAAAAAATGGAAGAATTACAAAAAAACGTAACTGAATTAGAAGAGAATGTAAAAATGATTCTTTTGAAAAATCAATATTACTTAAACGTACTATTAAAAACTACAGAAAGTATTGTGGATTCTGTTTCTGAATATAATTTAGAGCGAAACAATAATTCGCAAATCTTTATGAATGAACTATTGTAAAGGAGAAGTGAAGCTTTATGAGATTATCTGATTATAATACACCGCTATCAGGGATGCTAGCGGCTCAAATGGGATTACAAACAACGAAACAAAACTTATCTAACATTCATACACCGGGTTATGTGCGTCAAATGGTGAATTACGGATCTGTTGGAGCAAGTAATGGTCATACGCCAGAACAGAGAATTGGTTACGGTGTACAAACGCTAGGTGTTGACCGTATTACTGATGAGGTAAAGACGAAGCAGTTTAATGATCAATTATCTCAGCTCTCTTACTATAACTATATGAATTCGACTTTATCACGTGTAGAGTCTATGGTTGGAACGACAGGAAAGAATTCATTATCTAGTTTAATGGACGGTTTCTTTAATGCCTTTCGTGAAGTGGCAAAAAATCCAGAACAACCAAACTACTACGATACATTAATTTCTGAAACTGGGAAGTTCACAAGTCAAGTAAATCGTCTTGCGAAAAACTTAGATACAGTGGAAGCGCAGACGGCAGAAGATATTGAAGCGCATGTTAATGAATTTAATCGTCTTGCTGCTAGTTTAGCAGAAGCGAATCATAAAATTGGACAAGCAGGTACACAAGTGCCGAATCAACTTTTAGACGAACGAGATCGCATCGTTACAGAGATGTCTAAGTATGCAAACATCGAAGTATCTTATGAATCTATGAATCCTAATATTGCGAGTGTTAGAATGAATGGTATTTTAACAGTAAATGGACAAGATACATATCCACTTCAATTAAATAAAGAAAAAGACCCAATGTCAGTTGAGATTTACGGTTCAGAAATCAATGTAACTAGCGGAGCGATAAAATCAGCGATTGACACGAAAGCGAAGATTGTTGATTATAAAAAAAATCTTGAAGACTTAATGAGTTCAGTGAAAAATCAAGTGAATACAGTGATGGGAAAAGATTTCTTCGTTGGAGATCATGCGAAAGATATGAAGTTAAATCCAGAATTTCAAAAAGATATTTCGAAAATGAAAATATCTGCTGAAACAGCAAATAAACTAGCAGCAATTACAGATGGAGACTATAAAGAAGGTCTTTCTTATAAAGCAGCATTAGACCAATTCATAGTTCGTGTAGCTTCTGATAAAAGTGCAGTGAATGCTTATCAAAAAATTCATGGGGACTTATTAGAAGGCATTCAGCAAGAAAAGATGAGCGTTGAAGGGGTAAATATGGAAGAGGAAATGGTAAATTTAATGGCCTTCCAAAAATATTTCGTGGCGAACTCTAAAGCTATTACTACGATGAATGAAGTGTTTGATAGTCTATTTTCGATTATTCGATAGGTGATAGTAATTGATTGAAAATATATAAGGAGGAGATAGAAATGAGAGTATCTACATTTCAAAATGCAAACTGGGCAAAGAATCAGTTAATGGATTTGAACGTGCAACAGCAATATCATCGAAATCAAGTAACTTCAGGGAAGAAAAATCTTCTTATGAGTGAAGACCCACTTGCGGCAAGTAAGTCATTTGCGATTCAACATTCATTGGCGAATATGGAGCAAATGCAAAAAGATATAGCGGATTCGAAAAATGTATTAACACAAACTGAAAATACTTTACAAGGTGTTTTGAAATCTCTAACGAGGACAGATCAATTAATGGTGCAGGCATTAAGTGAGCAAAATGGTGAAAAAGAATTGAAGGCCATTGGTGCAGAGATTGATCAAATTTTAAAACAAGTTGTATATTTAGCGAATACGAAAGAGCAAGGTCGTTATATTTTCGGTGGTGATAGTGCAGAAAAACTGCCATTTACAGAAGATGGTACGTATCAAGGTGGACAAAATGATGTGAACTGGCAACTAAATGACGGTTATGAAATAAAAGCATTTCGAAACGGAGAGGCATTATTATCTCCGGTTATAAAGACGTTAAAACAGATGAGTGAAGCGATGCAAAAAGGTGATCAAAAAGCGTTACAACCGTTATTAGGAGAAAACAAGAAAAACTTAGATGGCATCATTAACCGTACAACTGAAGTTGGTTCAACAATGAACACAATGGAGACGTTTAAAACAATTTTAAGCGAACAAAATTTAGCGCTTCAAGAAAACCGTAAAGAAATTGAAGATGTCGACTTAGCGGTAGCAATTTCCGACTTAGCATATATTAATGCAACATATGAAGCGACGTTAAAAGCTGTTAGTACGATGAGTAAAACGAGTATTTTAGATTATATGTAAAAAAGGAGTGGTAGTTAATGGCAGTTACATCAACAGGTATTGGTAATAGACAACAAATTTGGAATCTAGGCAATAATATAATAGATACTTCAAAGCTAGTAGAATTAGAATTACAAGCGTTGGATATGAAGAAAACTCCTTATAATAATGAAAAGGAACAACTTACACAAGAAAAATTATTATATGCAAGTTTGAAAAAGGAATTTAGTTCTCTAACACAAACAATGAAAGATTTATCTAGTTTTAAAGGGAATGAAAAAAAAGTAACCCTCTCTCAAGAAGGATATATTAGTGTGACAGCAGATGCTTCAGCAATTGCAGGAACCTTTAATATTGAAGTCAAAGAATTGGCTCAACGCCATCAAATTTCAAGTGAAAAGATAGCGGATTTAGATGCTAAAATTGATATGGAAGAAACAATAAAGATTAACAATCAGGATATTGTAATTACAAAGGATACTACATACCGTCAATTAATAAATAAAATTAATAGTGGAAATTATGGAGTTTCGGCATATTCTCTTGGAAATAAGATATTCTTTTCTTCTTCAAAAATGGGCGAAAAGGGAGCTATTAAGTTAGAAGATAGCGGTCAATTTTTAGAAAAGATGGGATTTGTAAAAACAGATGGTACACTTAATGAAATAGAAAAGGCTAAAAATTCAACATATGTAATTAATGGGGTTGAAGAGCATGGAGAGTCAAATACAATAGAAACTCTTCCAGGTGTTAAAATTCAACTAGATAAATCTGAGGTAGGAAAGAGCGTTAAATTTACAGTAGAAGATTCAAATGTAAAAGAAGCGAATGAACTTATAAAAAAAATGGTAAGCAATTATAATCAAGCGGTATCTACAGTAGAATTATTTGGTGGGAAAAATGGAGCGCTTCAAGGCCAAAATATTATGGGTGATATTAGAAGGATTATGAATAATATTGTAACATACTCACAAGATGGAAATTATTTGTTTTCGTATGGTATTCAGGTGACAAAAGAGGGTACATTACAAGTTGATGAAGCAAAATTAACAAACGCTTTGAAAGAAAACCCGGATGCGGCAAAACAATTCTTTTTTAGTGCAGATGGTCTTGGAAAACAAATAGATACACAATTTAATAAGATATTCGGTGACGTGGGAATCATAGGAGAAAGAATAAAAATTATAGATGACCGTGTGGGGAAACTAGATCGTAAAATCAATGATATTGACATTCAAAATAAGCAAAAACAAGATGATATTGTAAAGAAATATCAAAAATTAGAAAGTACATTAGCGGCGCTTGATAGTCAGCTAAAAACAATTAAAGCAATGACAAAACAAAAAAGTGATGATTAATGAAATCTAAGGAAGTGATCGTATGCAAGCATGGCAACGTTATATGCAAAATGATATTATGACGAGTAATCCGATTAAAAATACAATTTTTATTTATGAAAGATGTATTGTAGAGTTTCGTAATTTAGAAGAACTTTTACATACTTTTAACTTACAAGAAGGAGATGCGCTTCTTGAAAAGTTAGAACGTATTTTTGAAGAATTAAAACTTCAATTAAACCCTGAAATTACAAAAGATTTATATGATAGTTTATATGGCTTATACGATTGGATTAGCATTCAAATTCAAACGATGAAAGTGACTCGTGAGGCAAAAGACATGGATGCAATTGTGAAAGTATTACAAGATTTAATAGATGGTTACCGCGGAGCACTTGAAAATGAACAATGATATTTATCGGACGTTTGTCGGCTGTTTTAATGAAATCGGTGAATTGCAAGTGTCAGATGGAGAGTTTGCTGAGAAGAGTGAAATGTTAAATCGCTGGATGATGACATTGGATGAAGAAACACGTGCACAAGTTGCAGCAGAAGTAAGCCCATTCATTATTAAGGCAGCTCAGCATATTCGAGATAAGCAAAAGATTTTGGAAGAAATGATAATGGAAAATGATGGGCGGATGAAAGCTAATTCATTTTACGGTAAATATTAATGATAGAGTTTGGAAACGGATTCCCCTTTTAAAAGGGGATCCATTCCTTTGTTTAAATAAAGAATTCCGCTGATTGAGGTTTCACTTTATGACTGTAATAAAAAAGTAGTAATCTAAATAATATAAAAATGAACTTAGTTTGTAGTTCATATGTTGAAATGTTTCATGAATTACTGCGTGTATACAGTTTTTTCGTATTCTTTTTTATATTTTTATATTTTTCTAAAGACAACAATGGAAAAATGGAATAAAATATGTAAGGGTACATAATAGTTAATATTTTAATAAATACATATAAGAAAATAAATAATGAAGTGAAACTTCCATCAGTGGATCATTAAGTTAGAAAAGGAAGGGTGTGGAATATGCCAGATTTAGTGAGTGATGTAAGCCATTATATGAATTATTTAGTAACGAAACGAAATACGGTTTCTAGTAATATTGCAAATGCGAATACACCTGGCTATAAAGCACAAGATGTAACATTTGCTGAGCAGATGAATAAAAGTAGTGCATTATATAAAAACAATGCGGCTGATTTAAAGAGCAATCCAGATTTATATCAAACGAATGAAATGCACTTGCCGACAGTAAATATGAAAAATACATATGCAAAGATTCAAACAAAATCAATGCAAACGAATAAAGACGGAAATAGTGTGGATGTAACGACAGAAATGCTAGATTTAATGAAAGCAAATCAGTTATACGGTATTTCAATTAACGCGATTAATACACAATATGCAATTAACCAAGCGGCACGCGGACGTTAAGTAGAAGGAGAGACAACGGATGTTTCAGGCAATTAATGCAAGTGGCTCAGGGCTAACGACAGCGAGAAAGTGGATGGAAGTTACTTCTAACAATATTGTAAATGCGAATACGACGGCGGCTCCGGGGGCAGATTTATATGAGCGTCGTAGTGTGGTGCTAGAATCAAACAATAGTTTTGCAAGTATGTTAGATGGTGCTCCTACTAATGGAGTAAAAATAAAAAGTATTGAAGCAGACAAAACGGAAAATTTAGTGTATGATCCGACGCATCCGCACGCAAATGAAGAAGGATATGTACGTTATCCAAATATTGATGTAACTGCTGAAATGACGAATGTAATGGTTGCTCAAAAAATGTATGAAGCGAATACGAGTGTATTAAATGCAAATAAAAAAATGCTTGATAAAGATTTAGAAATCGGCCGAGGATAAGGGGGAAGATAGTAATATGAAAATCCAACCAATGTTACATACACAACCATTTGGAGCAATTCAGTCAATTGGTGCACCGAAAACTTCTCAAACATCTGTAGTTGAGGGGAAAAAGTTTATTGATTTATTGGAAGATATGAATCAAACGCAAAACAATGCACAAACAGCAGTATATGATTTACTAACTAAAGGGGTAGGAGAAACACATGACGTTTTAATTCAGCAAAAGAAAGCTGAGTCTCAAATGAAAACAGCTGCTCTCGTACGTGATAATCTTATTGAAAATTATAAGTCACTAATTAATATGCAAATTTAGGAAAGTGGACGGGTGTGTTTAAATGGAAAAGATGAAAAATGTTATCCAATCGTTAAAAACGTGGCATAAGTTAGTAATTGGTGCTGCGCTTTTAGCGATTGTAACAGGAGCACTTTTATACTTCACCTTGCCAGATAAATATGTTGTTGTATATCAAAATTTAAATGATACAGATAAACAAGAGATTACAGCAGAATTATCGAAGTTAGGTGTCGATTATCAATTAGCGGCCGATGGTTCGATTCGTGTGCAAAAGAATGATGCTCCATGGGTTCGAAAAGAAATGAATGGGATGGGCTTACCGTTTAATTCTAAAAGCGGTGAGGAAATTTTATTAGAAAGCTCGCTCGGTTCAAGTGAGCAAGATAAAAAAATGAAGCAAATTGTCGGTACGAAGAAGCAATTGGAGCAAGATATTGTAAGAAACTTTGCGACAGTTGAAACGGCAAATGTTCAAATTACATTGCCTGAAAAAGAGACGATTTTTGATGAAGAAAAAGCAAAAGGAACAGCGGCGATTACGGTTGGAGTGAAGCGTGGCCAATTGTTAACAGCTGATCAAGTTGCAGGTATACAGCAAATGATAAGTGCAGCAGTTCCTGGTGTGAAGGCAGAAGAAGTAAGTGTTATTGATAGTAAAAAAGGTGTTATCTCAAAAGGAGCAGATGAAGCGCATTCTAGTAGTTCCTCTTCTTATGAGAAAGAAGTAGAGATGCAGCATCAACTTGAAGGTAAATTAAAGCAAGATATTGATGCAACATTAATGACGATGTTTAAACCGAATGAATATAAAGTGAATACGAAAGTATCTGTAAACTACGATGAAGTTACACGTCAGTCAGAAAAGTATGGTGATAAAGGTGTACTTCGTAGTAAACAAGAGCAAGAGGAAAGCTCTACTGCGCAAGAAGGGACAGATACGAAGCAAAGTGCTGGTATTACAGCAAACGGTGAAGTGCCGAACTACGGTACGAACAATAATCAAAATGGTAAAGTTGTTTATAATAATAAAAATGGTAATAAAATAGAAAACTATGAAATAGATAAAACAGTTGAAACAATTAAGAAACACCCAGAATTAACGAAAACAAATGTTGTTGTATGGGTAGATAATGATACGCTAGTAAAACGTAGAATGGATATGACAACTTTTAAAGAAGCAATCGGAACAGCGGCAGGACTTCAAGCTGATCCGAACGGTAACTTTATAAATGGTCAAGTTAACGTTGTAACTGTTCAGTTCGATCAGCCGAAAGTCGAAAAAGAGAAAGAGCCAGAAAAAAGTGGCATGAACTGGTGGTTATTCGGTGGAATTACAGCTGGCTTATTAGCGATCGGTGGTCTAGTATGGTTCTTATTAGCAAGACGTAAGAGAAAGAAAGAAGAAGAAGAGGAATATGAAGAATACTTAGCAGAAGATGAAATTGCTGCAAGTAATGAAAGTATCTTGGAAATTCCTGAAGAAAAAATAGTGCCAGAGCCAAAACCTGAACCAGAAGAACCGAAAGAACCAACGTTAGATGAACAAGTGCAGGATGCTACGAAAGAACATGTAGAAGGTACTGCAAAAGTAATTAAAAAATGGCTAAACGGACAGTAAGGGAGGAACAACGATGTTAGATGAAATCTCCTCCAAAGAAAAAGCTGCCATCCTTATTCGTACATTAGAAGAAGGGGTGGCAGCAAAAGTCATTGAATATATGACAGCTGAGGAAAAAGAAGTATTACTTCGTGAAATCGCGAAGTTTCGTGTATATAAACCAGAAACGTTAGAAAATGTACTAGGAGAGTTCTTATATGAACTAAATGTAAAAGAATTGAACTTAGTCACTCCAGATAAAGAATACATTCGTCGCATATTTAAAAACATGCCAGAAGACGAACTGGAAAAATTATTGGAAGACCTTTGGTATAACAAAGATAATCCATTTGAATTCTTAAATTCACTTACAGATTTAGAGCCACTTCTTACAGTGCTTAATGATGAATCACCACAAACAATTGCAATTATCGCTTCTTATATTAAACCGCAGCTTGCGTCTCAATTAATTGAGAGATTGCCAGATCATAAACGAGTAGAGACGGTAATGGGTATTGCGAAGTTAGAACAAGTTGATGGTGAATTAATTAATCAAATTGGTGAGTTGTTAAAATCGAAATTAAATAATATGGCATTCAGTGCAATTAATAAAACTGATGGCTTGAAAACGATCGTAAACATTTTAAATAACGTTTCACGAGGTGTTGAAAAAACAGTCTTTCAAAAGCTGGATGAAGTCGATTATGAGTTATCTGAGAAAATTAAAGAAAATATGTTTGTCTTTGAAGACTTACTTGGTCTTGAAGCTCTTGCGCTTCGCCGTGTATTAGAAGAAATTACAGATAACGGTGTTCTTGCGAAAGCACTTAAAATTGCAAAAGAAGAAATTAAAGAGAAACTATTTACATGTATGTCTTCAAACCGTAAAGAGATGATTCTAGAAGAATTAGATGGCTTAGGACCGCTTAAGATGACGGATGCTGAAAAAGCGCAGCAAACGATCACTGGTACAGTGAAAAAGCTAGAGAAAGAAGGAAGAATTATCGTTCAAAGAGGTGAAGAGGATGTCCTTATTTAAAAACAGAATTCCGAAGAATTCTGTTTCTTTTTCTGAAGAAACGTATGAATTACAATTTCCAAAACCAGCTTCAGTCCAAATAGAAGAGGAAGAATTACAAGCTGATCATGCAGAACTTCGCGCCCAGCAAGAATCATTACATATGGAAATGAATCAGCTAAGGCAAGAGCAGCAAATGCTAGAAAGAGAGCGGCAGCAGTTATTACAAGATAAAGAACAATTTCAAATGCATATTCATGAACAAATGGAACAGATGGAAGCAGCGCGTGTGCAGTTTCAAAAAGAACAACAAGAAACAGCATACGAATGGACAGAGTTATTATGGGATCAATCTTTTCATCTAGCAGAAAAAATCGTGAATCAAGCGGTAGATTCACGATTGCTTGATGTGTTACCTATTTTAACTGGCATCGTGCAAACATTGCCAACTTCGTTTGAAAAATTAATCATTACAGTACATCCAGAAACGTTTGAACGTATTCAAGAAGAGAAGGAAAATACGAAAGAATATTGGTTGCTACAATTAGTAGAATGGAAATATGATTTCTCCCTGCAGTTTGGTGAATTTGTTCTGGAAGAAGAGAAAGAGTTCTTTGAATTTAAATTTGCACCTATATTTGCGAAACTTCGTCAGAAATGGGAAGAAGAGAAGCTATTTGAGGAGCAAAATGTATGAGCCGTCTGTTAATGAATGAGAACGAAAAATGGAATAAGTTCATTGAAACACCACTGTATACGAAAGTAGGCAAAGTTCATAGTGTACAAGAACAGTTTTTCGTAGCAAAAGGGCCGAAAGCGAAGATTGGAGATGTTTGCTTCGTTGGAGAACATAAGGTCTTATGTGAAGTGATTGCTATTGAAAAAGAAAATAATATGCTACTTCCATTTGAACAGACAGAAAAAGTATGTTATGGAGATTCAGTGATTTTAATTTCAGAAGATGTTGTTGTACCACGTGGTAATCACTTACTCGGAAAAGTGTTAAGTGCAAATGGTGAAGTATTAAATGAGGACGCTGAAAACATTCCATTACAGAAAATAAAACTAGATGCACCGCCTATACATGCATTTGAACGTGAAGAGATTACTGATGTATTTGAAACAGGAATAAAATCAATTGATTCTATGCTAACAATTGGTATCGGTCAAAAGATTGGTATTTTTGCTGGATCAGGTGTTGGTAAATCTACTTTACTTGGAATGATAGCAAAAAACGCAAAAGCTGATATAAACGTTATTAGTTTAGTAGGAGAACGTGGCCGGGAAGTAAAAGACTTTATTCGAAAAGAATTAGGCGACGAAGGTATGAGAAAAAGCGTCGTTGTTGTAGCGACGTCAGATGAAAGTCATCTTATGCAACTTCGTGCAGCGAAACTCGCAACGTCTATTGCTGAATACTTCCGTGATCAAGGCAATAACGTATTACTTATGATGGACTCTGTTACTCGTTTTGCCGATGCACGAAGAAGTGTTGATATTGCTGTTAAAGAGTTACCGATTGGTGGTAAAACACTGCTAATGGAAAGTTATATGAAGAAGCTGTTAGAGCGGTCCGGGAAAACACAAAAGGGATCTATAACAGGTATTTATACGGTGCTTGTTGATGGGGACGATTTAAATGGTCCTGTACCAGATTTAGCACGTGGTATTTTAGATGGACATATTGTATTAAAGCGTGAGCTTGCAACGCTTAGTCATTATCCTGCAATTTCAGTATTAGATTCAGTAAGTAGGATTATGGAAGAAATTGTTTCGCCACATCATTGGCAACTTGCAAATGAAATGAGAAAAATTTTATCAATTTATAAAGAAAATGAATTGTATTTTAAGTTAGGAACGATTCAAGAAAATGAAGAAAATGCTTATATTTTTGAATGTAAAAATAAAGTAGAAGGTATAAATACGTTTTTAAAGCAAGGTCGATCGGATAGTTTCCAATTTGATGATATCGTTGAAGCGATACACCATATAGTATAAGGCCTCTGCCCAAGAGGTCTTATTTTTTTTGTTTTTTAATATTTCACAGATTTTTTTGGAAAAAAACTATATAATAGAAAAAGAGAACGTTATAATAGGAAGGGGCTATGAAAACAGGTGGATAAACAGCAGTACGACACAATAAAATTGCAAATAAATCAAGAAAAAGAACATATTTTAAAAGAAGTGTATGAATTAACAGCTGAAAAAAGAAAAATAGAACAAAAAAAAGAATATGATTTATATGTTGTGAAATCGCGTAGTAAAGTCGTACAAACTGGGCAACGTATTATGGCTGGCATGCTTTCTTCACATACGTTTTCACCTGAAAGAATAGAAGAATGGAATCGAAAAATTAAAAAAACGGAAGGTTTTATTCAAAAAAATGAAAGCCTTTTAGAGCAAGTAAAAGAAAAAGAACGTGTCATTGATGAGATGTATCAAGAAAATTGCAAAAAGCTTGCGAAAGCACAAGAAAAGCTGGAAGAAAAAATGCTTCTGGATTTGAAAATGTGTATGAATGGATGAGGTGAATGTAGTGATACAGTCTGTATTACCGGTGCAACAAAGTTTACCTCCGCAAAAAGACAAAGGGCTAGAAATACAATCAAAAAATGAAGATTCTTCATTCGATCGTACGATGAGAATGGAAAATAAAAAACAGCCGAAAACGGAGAAAACGAAACGAGAAGAAGCACCAACAGAAGAGAAAAAAGATTATATTCTTTCTAAAAAATCGGTAACGAAAGAAGAGCCTATTGTAAAGAAAGAAGAAAAAAAAGAGACAGAACAGTTGTTATTAGCTGTATCTGAGCAAATGGTTGCAATTGAGCAATTACATGTGCAGCCGGAATTGTTATATCAATACATACAAAAAATACAAGAGCTATATCAAGAATATGGCAATATTAAACTTAATGAATTACCTGCAGCTGAATTACAACAATTACAAGAACTTCTTTCAAATATGAATATCAAAAATGCTATATGTTTAGAAGATACAATGCAAATGGTATTAGACAAAATGAAGATGCCGGAGCAAACGATGCAAGCATTGAAGGTTGTAGAAACAGAAACTTGTAATATCGCAAAGAAACAAGAAGAGTTTAAAGACGTAGATCTTCCGAAAGGTGAGAGCGATGATGCAAAGGTAGAGTTGCCAGAGGTTGATGCATTAAATGATTCGAGCTCTACAGGTGCAGAGTTATTAAATAAAACGACGAGTACCGAACACATAGGGAAATCAAATAGTGGTGCTGAGAAAGTTTCATTACCTGACTTAGGAAAGAAAATGGAAGCGCAAGTAGAAGCGCTGCAAAAATTTGTAGTGAAACAAGAACGTGTTTTATTTCAGTTAAATCCAGAAAAACTTGGTACATTAACAGTATTTATGAAAAAACACGGAGATCAAATTGACGTTCACGTAGAAATGGAAAAACACGATGCGAAAAAACGTGTTGAAATCATTTTTGATGAATTGAAATTAAAGTTAAAAGAAAAAGAAATAAACATTCAAATTAGCTATTCAGATAAAGATGAAAATCGTAAAGAACAGCGAGAACAAGAGCAAAGGCAAAAACAGAAATTAGCAAATACAAATCATGAAAAACAACAATCAACAGAATTTGCGGGATTATTGGAGGAATAAAGCGTGCCAACAGTTGGATTAAATACAACGAGTACAAATCATATTCCGTTACAAACAGGAGCGCAAAAAAGTAATGTACCTGTTAATGGTGTACAATCGCCAGTGCAACAAAGTAATGGAGTTTCTGCAGGAGCGCAAAAGACTCCTGGGGTAATGGGGAAAGATGATTTCCTGAAATTGTTTTTATCAAGTTTTCAACATCAAGATCCATTTAATGCGATGGATATGAATCAAATGATGAATCAGACAGCACAGTTATCTCTTATGGAACAAGTACAGAATATGACGAAAGCAGTAGATAAGCTGCAATCAACGATGTATTCAACAGCACTTGATGGTGGAATGAAGTTTTTAGGTAAATACGTAAGAGGTGTTGACGGCGACGGAAACAAAGTAACCGGTCAAGTAGAAACGGTTCGCCTTGCGGAAAATAACGACGTACAGCTCGTTATTAATAATAAAGTTGTATCTCTTCGTTTCGTTGAGAGAGTGTCTGATAAACCGATTGGGGAAACGAACCCAGAAGACGCAAAGAAAGACGATCAAAAAGTAACTGAAGAAGTAAAAACTACAAATTCATAAGGAGTGTCCATACGTTATGATTAAAGCGTTATATACAAGTATTACAGGAATGAATGCAACACAAAATGCATTAAGTGTAACTTCAAATAATATTGCCAATGCACAAACAGTAGGTTATAAAAAACAAAAAGCAATGTTTGATGATTTACTATATAACAATTCGATTGGTGCAAAAGGTGACGGTAAATATGCAGGAACGAATCCGAAAAGTATTGGTAACGGTGTAAAAATGAGTGGTACGGTTACGGATTATAGTGATGGTACAATTACGTTAACAGGTGGCAAAACACAAGCAGCAATGGAAGGTAATGGTTTCTTCGTTGTAGGTGATTCAAAAGGCGGAAATATGGAATTTACTCGTAAAGGTACGTTTGGGATATCTTCAGATTACTATATTACGAATACTGAAGGTCAATACGTGTTTGCATACCCTGCGAATGAGGCAACTGGTGAGGTTGATTTATCTGGAATTCCAGGACCGTTGCAAATTCCAATGGGAACAGCAATTGGTGGTATTCGAACATCGAAAGGGACAATTAAAGGGAATATTCCAACTGGTGAAAAACAAATTACACAAGATTTACCTGTATATGATAATGCAGGGAATACATGGACAATGCGTGTAGAGTTTAAACAAACGAGTGAACATAATTATACATATAAAGTACAAATGCGCAATGACTCGAAAAAAGAAACAGAGTTTAAAGATGTTCAAGGTGCAGGTGGTAATATGACATTTGATGCTGTTGGAAATCCAAATCCGAAAGAGCAAGGAGCCAATATTCCGTTTGATGGAGGCTCTATAAAATTAGACTTAAGTCATTTAACAAATCATCCAACAGATAAAACATTATCAGTAACAGACGTAGATGGTAGAGCAGCAGCGACGGTTAAAGATTGCTTCATTGCTGACGGTGGATATGTAATGGTAAAATATTCTGATGGAAGTATGAAATCAGCTGGTCAATTAGCTGTTGCGATGTTCCCGAACGAAGGTGGACTAATGAAAACAGGTAATGGTAACTATACAGCGACGAATACAACAGGTATTTTAGCACTTGGTGCATCTGGTCAAAATGGTGCAGGTAAAGTACGCGGTGGTGCACAAGAAGGTGCCAATGTGGATTTATCTGTAGAATTCGTTGACTTAATGTTATACCAACGCGGATTCCAAGGAAATGCGAAAGTAATTAAAGTTTCAGATGAAGTATTAAATGAAGTTGTAAACTTAATTCGATAATATATCGTAATGAAAAAATGTAATGGAGTAGAAAGGGTTTTTTATTCGTATGACAAGACAAGAGCGAATTTTACAATTGCCTTTTTTCGAAAATAAACGTGAACTTGCCGAGCAAGTATTAAAAATAGAACGAGAAGAGCATGTATATTTACCAGATCAATTTGAAATTAAGCAAGTGCCTCCGTATTCATTTGGCGAAAAACAAGCAATCATTGGCCGTATCCATGAGTTTTATTTCATAAGTGTTGGTAGCGATAGCGTTTGGAAGTATCAGCTGTTTAAGGATGAGATGAAGTGTCGTGAGTTTTTTGTTATGTTGCCAAATATTACGGATCAGCAGATAGCGTTTTGGTTTAATAACATAGAGTTATTGAAAAGTTCTTAAAAAGATCTTAAAAGCTCTTTTTAGGGTTGACGAGAGGACCCAGCGTTGTTTTGGAGCGGTTAGTGCCTAATAGGACCTCGACTGGTGTGTAAGGACAGAGGTATGGAGAGTTACTAGAGTAGTATAAGAAGAGGTAAGCAAAGTTTAGTGTGGATAAACATTTATGGTCCAGAAGAGCTCCTAGTTGTAAGAATAGAGCTATGGAGGCATACTGAGATGGATGGGGATGAGATAATCATTTCATAGTAGGCCAGTGTGCCTTCTGGATAGTATGTGACGATAGATTTTTATAAAAGGAGAGGTGAGGAGGATGGCGCAAAATAAGTATCGCGTTACATTCATTTCGCCGAGTGAGGTTGAGCAGCGGACTGTAATGGCGGCGAATAGTTTGCCAGATTTAATCCGTAAAGTAGAGAGTATTATTGCCGATCCAAACGGTTATTTTGTGAATGATAAAAAAAATAATTGTTATTTTAAAGTGATTAAAGAAAATGTTACGTTTATTCAATATGAGTTACTATTTTCTGATAAGGAGATTCATATTGAAAAATTAAAACATATAGCACCGGTGGTATTAAAACGATTATTCGAAAAAATAAATGACCCGGAATTATATGCACTTGCGCTACTTGATGTTGATATAGCAACGAAAGAATATGTGCTAGCAGAAATGAATTCTGAGCTGAGAATAAGAGTAGAGACGGAGCTTTCGAAAAAATGGGAAGCAATGCCGACAGAAATTGTAGGAGCGCAAGAAGTGTTATTAGAAGCACTTGCTTCGTTTATACAAGATTAATTGTTTTTTAATAAAATGAATCGATCAACTATCTATATTTTTATATAGGTAGTTGACTTTTTCGCTTTTATAAAGCTTAATAATTAGATATACGGAATTAATGGAAGGGGAGCGACACCTTTATGTCACAAGCACAAAGTATTTTATTAGAAAGCGGAACAAATGAATTAGAGATTGTTACGTATACTGTTGGTGAAAACCTATTTAGTATTAATGTTATGAAAGTACGTGAAATCATTAATCCATTCCCTGTTACAACTGTGCCAGAATCTCATCATGCAGTTGAAGGTGTTGTTCAAGTACGTGGTGAAATTTTACCTGTTATTAACTTGGCAATGGCTCTTAATTTAAAGTCAACAAAGCCACTTGATCAAACGAAATTTATCATCTCAGAATTAAACCAAATGAAAGTTATTTTCCGCGTTGATGAAGTGCATCGTATTCAACGTATTTCGTGGGAACAAATTGATGAACCAGCTTCATTATCTATGGGACTAGAAGAAACGACATCTGGTATTGTAAAACTAGATGGCAAAATCATTTTACTATTAGATTATGAAAAAATTGTATGTGAAATTAGCGGCACTGGTTATGACAATAAATCAATTGCAGGGTTAGAACAAAAAACAGATCGAGCTGAAAAAGTAATTTATATTGCAGAAGATTCAGCGATGCTACGCCAAATATTAGAAGAAACATTATCATCAGCTGGATATACGAAAATGAACTTCTTCAGCAATGGTGCAGAAGCGTTAGCGCAAATTGAAAAATTAGCGAAAGAGCAAGGCGAGAAAATGTTTGAACATATTCACTTGCTAATTACGGATATTGAAATGCCAAAAATGGATGGACATCATTTAACGAAAGTGGTTAAGGATAGTGAAGTAATGAATCGTTTACCAGTCATTATTTTCTCTTCATTAATTACAAATGAATTATTCCATAAAGGTGAAGCTGTAGGAGCAAATGCCCAAGTAAGTAAGCCAGATATTCAAGAGCTAATTGGTTTAGTTGATAAGTTAGTGCTTTAAAAGCTTCTATTTAGCCAGAATAGAAGCTCTAGCTAAGTGTTGAGCGGTCAGTGCTTAATAGAGCCCTATGCGATGTTGAGACCAGAGATATGGAGTGGTTATAGGTAAGTAGAAGAGCTGGCGTATAACATTTTTCTATTTAGTAGGAATAGGGGAACTACTTATGTAAGTAAGTTTTTAGTGATTAATAGAGTCTCATGCGATGTGAGTTCAGAGGTATGAAGTTTAGGTAAGAAGAAGTGAGACTTTGATTGAGGATCTGAAGACTAGATTTATAACTCTATTCTGTTAGAGAGGGGAAGGAATTAGCCATGTGTAGCATTGGCTAATTCCTTTTTGGTATTCTATACTCTAACCTGGCAGAAAAATGAAAGGTTTCTAAGATGTTTGGCGCTGTATGTATGAAAAAATCTTCAAATGAAGATTTTTGATTTGAAAATATAAGCAAACGTATTTTCGAGGGTTATTTTAGTAACATTTCGTGGTAACGCAAATTTTTTCGGTGAAAAAACATTCAAAATACCATATAATATAATTAAATGTAATTAATATGCAATTTTACATATTAATAAAAAACATTTTCCAAATTTTTATACTTTCTATACATTTTTGTATGTTTATTATTTGACAGATAATTTCGAACTGTTATAATATGGATATGTAAAAATTGCTATTTTCTTAAAAGACATGGGAGTCAGATGAGAATTGTGAAAGGATGAGGGGGAGTGGCACAGATTATGTATCACCACACAGCAATTAATGTATTAGGTCTTTTACAAAACATGTCAAATAATAAAATGAACGATATGCAACTAGAGGTGGAATTTAAAAAAATAGAAAAAGAATTCCAAGTAAAGTATGAAGAATTAGTTGATTTATATAATAGAATGGTATTATTTCAAATAGATATAGAAAAAAATGGCGGGATGCGAGCATATGAAAAATCAGCAATTACATGGCTGAAGTCTGAACTAGAGCTACTGTATGAAGTGTATCAATTTTGTCAACGTCACGGTTTAAACATTTTAAATATTTCAAAATACGTAAGTAAAAATGAACTAAATCTTTTTCCAAAAACAGAAAGTCAATTGCAAAATACGTATTATAAATTAAAAAAACGTGAAATATTGTTTGAAAATATTGAAAAACAAAAACCAGGACGAAAGCGAAAATATATACCAGTAAAAGAGACAATCGTTGCAAGAAAACAAGAAAACGAGTACGAATTAAAAGAAGAAATCCAGCATAAAGAGGATGAAAAAAATCTTGTAACAGTTATATCTGGTATTGTTGATAACTTTGAAACAATTAATCAATGTAGTGAAAGGAAAGAAGACGAACTACATCAGTTTATGGAAGGTATTTATAAGCTTTCTAGCATGGCAGCAGGGCGTTCTAGAGAGGCGAAGAATACACGTAGCTTAGAAGGTGAATTGCAGTCGTTACAACTAGAAAATGAAAGGTTAAAACGAGAAAAAGAAGAGCTTGTGCAAGATATTAAAGGCATGACGCAGCTTTTAATTCATTTCATTACAAGTTCTGATATTGATCAAATTCGTAAATTACCAACTTTCGTACAAGATTGTAAAATGGAATTACATAAACTAGGGCTATATAATGCACAAGACGGAAAAATGAAAATAATGGTTGACCGTAGCGGACAAGTTATGACGGTAACACAGTAATAAAATTTGGGTACAAAACAAAAGGGAGATACATAGTTTATATGTATTTCCCTTTTGTTTTGTGTGGAATCGTTCCGTAAAAGGAAAAGGTGTTTTATAAAAATATGTTTAGTGTAACTCGAATTAATAATTTGAATTTTAAATAACGATAAAGAAATAAGAAAAGAGTATGTTCTTCATAATCTAAAAAACATGTATCCTAAAGTTATCATTCATAACAATCCATATAAAGATTCTTCTACGTCTACAAATCTAGAGCGATTATCGGAACTGTTTAACAGGATTAAAGAAAAGGAAGGATTATGTGTATCCGGCTTTTTCTTTTTTATGAGGCTATTTAAATAGTTTTAAAGATTATAATTTAGTGCAAATTTAATTGAAAGTTTAAGCTTTTAAAAATCGCTCATCTCTTGCACCATATTCGCATTTTTATTTGGAAAGTCACATTTGAAAAGTCTACATGGTGGTTATTTAAATTTCTGCTGTCGAAGCTATTCAAATGATATTTAATTTTCAATATTTATTAGTAGATTGTGTTACTTTCGTTAAATATTTCATGTCACTCATTCTATATTACGTAATATTAAGAGATATAACAAGTTTTAAAAAAATTCACTAGCATATTTTTAAAAAAAGTACGATAATATAATCTGTTAATATAAAAATATCCTTTAATAGGGATATTAAATTATAAGGAATAAAATAATAGAAAAATAATCTTTGGGAGGATTATGAGAATGAAAAGTAAAAATTCGAAGTTTTTAGCAAGCGTTTGTGTAAGTTCAGCATTACTAGTCTCAGCTACATATCCATCAATTACTGCTGTTGCAGCTGAGGTTACATCAGCAAAAACAGCAGCACTTTCGGTAGAAAAGGCGAATATTATAAATAATAAAAAAGGTGAAACTGACACAATTACAGTGTCAGAATTGAAAAAAGGCGACATTGTGAGAGTGTACGAAGCATCTAAAGGTGGAGAAGCGATTGCGACATCAGAAGCAGTAGCAGAAGGTAAAGTAGAAGTTACAATTACAAAAAAAGATTTACTAAAAGCAACAGGTGGCACAGTGTACGTAAGTGTACAAAGTGAAAGTGAATTAGAAAGTACACGTACAGCGATGAAATATGAATCGGAAGTAACAGTGGCACCAGCGGTGGATACAGTAAAAGTAGCGAACAATAAAGCTGGAGATGCGGATACAATTACAGTGAGTGAGTTGGCTCCAGGAGATATTGTAAAAATATATGATGCATCAACAGGAGGAAACTTGAAAGCAACTTCAGCTGCTGTGGCCGAGGGCAAAAAAGAAGCAACAATCACAGGAAAAGATTTACTAGTATCAACAGGTGGCACCGTATACGTAACAGTAACGAAACCGAATAAAGATGAGAGTAAGAGAGTCACAGTGAAGTATGAAGCGGAGCCAACAACAGTGGCACCGGCAGTAGAAAAAATCACAGTGTCAAATAATAAAGTTGGAAATGCAGATGCAATTACAGTGTCAAAATTGAAAAAAGGTGACATTGTCCGTGTATATGAAGCATCAAAAGGTGGAGCAGCCATCGCGGCCTCAGAAGCAGTAGCGGAAGGAAAAACAGAAGCAACAATTTTAGGGAAAGACCTTTTAAAAGTAACAGGTGGCACAGTATATGTAAGTGTACAAAGTGAGAATGAGCTAGAAAGTGCTCGTACAGCGGTGAAATATGAATCACAAGTAACAGTGGCACCAGCGGTGGATACAGTAAAAGTAGCGAACAATAAAGCTGGAGATGCGGATACAATTACAGTGAGTGAAGTAACTGAAGGTGATGTTGTAAAAGTATATGATGCATCAACAGAAGGAAAAGAGTTAGGAAACGCAACAGTAGCGAAAGATGCGAAGGAAGCAACAATCACAGGAAAAGATTTACTAGTATCAACAGGCGGCACAGTATACGTAACAGTAACGAAACCGAATAAAGATGAGAGTAAGAGAGTCGCAGTGAAGTACGAAGCAGAGCCAACAACGGTGGCACCAGCCGTAGAAAAAATCACAGTGTCAAATAATAAAGTTGGAAATGCAGATGCAATTACAGTGTCAGAACTGAAAAAAGGTGACATTGTCCGTGTATATGAAGCATCAAAAGGTGGAGAAGCAATCGTAACATCAGAAGCAGTAGCGGAAGGAAAAACAGAAGCAACAATTTTAGGGAAAGATCTTTTAAAAGTAACAGGTGGCACGGTATATGTAAGTGTACAAAGTGAAAATGAGCTAGAAAGTGCTCGTACAGCGGTGAAATATGAATCACAAGTAACAGTGGCACCAGCGGTGGATACAGTAAAAGTAGCGAACAATAAAGCTGGAGATGCGGATACAATTACAGTGAGTGAAGTAACTGAAGGTGATGTTGTAAAAGTATATGATGCATCAACAGAAGGAAAAGAGTTAGGAAACGCAACAGTAGCGAAAGATGCGAAGGAAGCAACAATCACAGGAAAAGATTTACTAGTATCAACAGGCGGCACAGTATACGTAACAGTAACGAAACCGAATAAAGATGAGAGTAAGAGAGTCGCAGTGAAGTACGAAGCAGAGCCAACAACGGTGGC
>NZ_JAKUFQ010000083.1:0-25292 GCF_022663475.1 Bacillus cereus group sp. BfR-BA-01382 | reverse complement strand
TGGTGCAATTAGAGCTACAATGATCCAATTGTCGATAACGGTAATCACAATTTTTACAATGTACATCCTGTATATTTAGAATTTTGATACGTGCTTCTTTCGCATTCATATCTTCACCCTCTATTAATTTAACTAATACTTGGCCATTCTAATTTTTCAACATATTGCAGGTAATCGACTAACGCACGATTAGTTGGTGTTACTAAAAATGCTCTCTCATCAAATACTTCTCTTTTTATTGATTTTGGACCACCATTTTCTGCTGCTTCCATATACTCTTTAATTAACGCAAATGGGACTAAGAATATAGAATGTTCTTTACTAAATTCCAGTAAGATGAAACAAATTGCACCCATCTGCTCCGCTTGTAATAACCATTCATATTGATGAGGTTTTATATTTTTCAAATCAAAACGTTTATCATTTATAGTAGCCTTGGCCTCAAATGCAATAAATCGTCCTTTATATATTCCATCATAATCCACTGTAGACTTTTTCTCGTAATACCCTTCTTTTATTCTTCCATCTCTAGATTTTTTTGTAACAACAACCGGTGTTGCTCGTTTTTCAATTAATGCAATTTCATTATTTCTATACATATCATTTGACCAATTAATTAGATTTTCAAATGCCGCTCCATGATCCCCACTATATGCCATTTTATTAATCTCCTTTTTACAAAATGAAATTTTTATACTAATCTCTTTGCTATTTCATAAATGACTGGTACAGTCACTGAGTTTCCAGCTTGTGCATAAAGCTGAGTATCATCATTCACAGCAGCCGCTTTATCGAAAGCCCAATCCGGGAAGCCCTGCAAGCGCCACGCTTCTCTCGGTGTGATTCGTCTCCACTTGCCTGTCTTAGGATCCATTACAGCTTGTGTACATCCACGGTCCAGAGTTTGGGAATATCCCCGTCCCACACGTCCACGCCTTGTATTGGAGTTAGGGAAAGCGATGTTGATTGTATCACCGTCCGTAGCAAAGTCGTAACCTTGCTTCGTGTTGTTGATAATTTTAAAACCTTCGGTTCTCGGTACTGGAGTTGGTGGATTACTGTATCTGATAGGAAATATTTCTCGTCTACTGTATCTTCGAGAATGTCCGATAATGAATACTCGATCTCTACTGTGGGCGACTCCGGCACAGCGACTGTTAATGACTTGCCATTCGACATCGTACCCAATCTCTTCCAGTGCAAGGAGCATGATTCGGAAAGTTTCCCCGTTCCCGTGACTGAGAAGACCTGTGACGTTTTCAAGAAACAAATATTGTGGTTGGATTTCTTTAGCGAACCGTGCAATTTCGAAAAATAACGTTCCCCGTGTGTCTTCATAACCTCTTCGATTCCCTCCAAGGCTAAATGCTTGGCACGGAAATCCTCCGCAGATAACGTCAACTCGTCCTCTAAAGCGAGAGAGTTCTGCTGCTGAAACTTTTGTAATATCATGTCGTGTCCACTCCCCAACTGTATCATTGATAGCTTCATAACTTTTTCTAGCAAACTTGTCTATTTCTACATATCCAAGGCATTTATTTGATGCTTGCTCCATGCCCAATCTAAAACCACCTATTCCGGCAAATAAATCTATAAAAGTAAGACTCATATCACCACCTCGCTTTCTAATAAAATGAAGTTTTTATTAAGAAATCTTTTTCATCCGACCAGTAAAAGCGTATTCTCTTTTTAAAAAGTTCCTTGCTGATTTATAGGACGGAAACCAATCTTTAAAATTACTAAATCGATCAATAATTATTAGGTCAAAATAACCGTCGGATTTTTCTTTTATGGTACATTTAAAGTAACCATCCTCTCCTATCCACACATTCATTTCTCAACCTCTTTTCTAATAAAATAGCGTTTTGGTTAAAGTTTCTTAACATACTCCCAAACGTCATCAATTTTTTCGTTTTGTATATCCAGCATTTCCTTATAAGTATCTAAACGTTCTTTTGAGCGTTTTAAATCCAACTTTATACACACGATGTGACCAAACAAAATACCGATAATTATCCATAAAACCAATTCCATTACCTTTACCTCACTTCCACACAAGATACCGTTTTTGTATTACTTAATGAGTCACGTCACTAATATCAGCAGTTATCCAATCTGTATCAACATCTTCAATCGGTGGCATTTTCGGTAAATGTTCCGCATTGTATTTCTTTGATTTTTCGATTTGTTCTATGATTTTTTGTTTTCCAACTTTGTTTATTACTCTTTTTATTTCTTCAGCAACTTCCGTTCTTAAGAATGCAACTGTACCTGCGGCTGTGCTTGTTTTTTCGTAAGCATCACCAATAACTGGTATCGGCAACAATACCCTGTGACCAGTTGTAACTTCAGATATATTAAGTACATTTCCGAAAACAGTGTCGAACATAGGACATGCACATAATGTGAATTCATCTATTTGTATGGCGTGTCCTATCATTGGTTGCCAATTTCCTTGATTTGTTGCTAAATGAAACTTTTGAGCTTGTTCGTTCACTTTGATTTCCATTCCGTTCCCCTCCAAAATAAGAATTTTGTTTAGTTTTCTAGACCTACCACCACATACGGTGTATCATCCGACCAAACTGTTTCATTCTCCGTATGAATCTCCTCTAATGTTTTATAGACAGGGAATCCAATACATTCCCACTCAACTTTTTCAGTCGGTTCCATTTCCTCAACGACAACATCATGAATATCTCCATACCCTATAACATTCATTAGGTAATATCCAACAGCTTCAAACCGATTCTTTGCTCTAATGACTTTAATATTGTTACCAAAAGCAAACATCACTTTGTAAAAGTTCATCTGGATTATATTCGTTTTTTCAACACACTCTATAATCCTGTCATAATAACTCTCTTCAACAAGAAGCACCTTTCCTACACCTTCAAGATGCTTCTTCTCCCAAAGGGATTTATCCCCTTTGATATCTGTTAAATTCATTTCTGTTCTCCTTTCTATTCAAATAACTATTTTGTTAAGATTTAAGAACTTTGTATGCAACCGCTAATGCATCGCCCATTGCGTAGCATTCAGGAATTTTGTAAAGGTATTTTTCATACAATTCTTTATCCGCAAAGTAGATGGACCTCATTATTTCATCTCGTCCTGATAAATGTTTTCCCATCAATTTATCGCAGTAATCTTTATAAGCTTCTTGATGATGAAATCCTAGTAACTCCCAAACTTTAATAATGTGCGTTCTATGTTGACTTGCCGTATATGTTTCAACAATCATCATTGCAAAAGCACGATTGTTTTTACTCGCTTCAAAAATATCTTTCTTAAATTCTTGTCTTATTTGTCTATGTTTTCTTTTGACAGCTCTGCGTGATCTGCTTACCACTTCCATATCTCATTCCCCTTTTCAATTAAAATAACGCTTTTGTTTAGTTTTCTTTCACTTCAACACTCCAACCACACTTACAAGTACGTTTAAATGTGTCACCTTCAATTCCAACAGTTCCTTCACCATCACTAACATTCTCATTTCCACACTTTAGACATTTCGAATATTTCCTTAGTAATTGAATTGATTTCCGTGCATCCATATCTCGAACTTCCTTTCCTAATAAAATTTATAAGCACTACGAACTGTACTCCTCATGAATTTGTGGATTTCCTGTTCCGATTCGAATTCATCTTTCCCGAATGTTCTAAAAGTACTGTATGAGTTATCCGGCTGACATGAGAGCTTCCATTTATCTCCCTTATCAATTATTGAATACGACCCATAATTTTTCGCTTCTTCCTCATTCGAATAAACATGTACCATATTCGGATCATTTAATCCTCGCGTACAAATGAAATCTAAATCTTGATAAACAACCGGAAAAATTTTTGTTAACCGTTCACTCAGTAGCTGTTCTTTTCTCATTTCAATTCCCCTTTCTTAATAAAATTCAAATTTGGTCTTAATATCCGTTATCCTGGCGTTCAAAGTTTTCTTTATTTTTTTCTTTATACACACGTACAATATCCTCATATGTATATCCGTATAAGTAGCAAAGTCGGAAGAAAATACCGAAAGCCTTATGTAAATGTGTTAGGGTTACGTTTAAATCTCTGTACTGGCACCACGCACGTTTAGCAGTTAAAATATCCTGCATATACCATTCAAACAGCATGTTCACGCTTAATACATTTTTCTTCATAATGTATTGCTCGCGAAACATTGCTACGATTCTGCGCTTTAAGGTAAAACGGTCTAATTCAATTACAATGTTCATAAGAAAATGGAATCCATCAACTAATTCCACTAATAATCCATCTTTAGGAGTCCCAAACCCTACACTCCACATTTTGAATGCTCTCGTTTCATTCCACGCCTCGCCAATCTCAACTAACAATGCACGGAACAACATGTCTAATTTGTCATTACCTTTATAACCAATACGTCTATCAAGTTCCTTTTGCATTTCTATTAATTCACTAATATCAAATGTTTGGTTCGTTTCTTCTTTAGTAATAATATGCAAGTTAGTTACATGTATCATTGTGCATACGCTCCTTTTCGATAATCTTTAATAATGTCACCATTTCCATTAAAATAAGCAATTTCCCAATACGGATTAAACCTAAACTTATCCGGATTACCATCTAAAATAACGTACAAATCATTTTTACAATTGCCAACGATCGTCCCCATTCTTCCCTGAACTTCGACACGCATCCCGCGCTTGGCAAATGGTATTCTCCTGTAATTACACATTTTCCGAAATGCCGCTTCTTGTCCAAAAAGCGTAGCGATATCTACCACTCCCAGGTACTTGCAACTAATGAACCTTTCAAATTGTTCAAATGGCATATCTATAAAGTGCTGCTTTTTAAATTGTTTATAATAGTGATATTTTGCTTTCTCTTCACTTTCTTTGGAAATGATATGGTCACATCTCCACTGCGGAAAAACTGTTGAAATATGATACTTGTATGTAGGAGCAGCAGCCATTAGTTTCCCTCCTGTCCGACAAAAGAAACTTTCGACCAATCCATTTCCGCTGTTTCTTCTTGATTAACCATCTCTAAAGGCATTTCTAGCAAGAAGCGCGCTGTTTTGTTGCAGTTCGTGCATTTTACATGAATAGCTTTTTCTGCTGCACTTACCATGATTCCGCCGATTCCGTTATCCTCAGTCGCAATAATTGGCAATACAGATGTAACTGGACCTTCATTTTCAAATTCTTTTTCAACCAAACTAGCCAGTATATTCATTCCACATAAGCAAGTAATTTCAAATTTCATATTATTTATCCCCTTTAATTGTTTTATATTTGTAACTATTAGCAAGACCGTCAATTCCAGCTCGTCCAATTCCCACAATTGACGGTCTCTGAGCCTATAACACTTCAAATCTATTAATCGATTTATTATCTTTTGTTTCTCCAATTGCTTTGTTCACCTGCTGTTTACTTTTGAATCTTATCGAATACCCTAATTGCTATAGCTATAATAAGACTGAATATTACAAAAACAATTAATGTATCCTTATCCATAATGGATTAACCCGCCATATCTTCTGCGAAAAAGTAGATTTCTAGTTCTTTAGGATCTATTTGGAACCTCTCGTCTGAATTGTTAACTAGTACGGCCACAAGTCCCGTTTCTGGCTCTTGATGTAGTACAGTTAAAACACGTTTATCGTTACTCACGAAGTCGCCAGGATGGAATTCATTATTTCTTCTATTTCTAGCAGCAAATATTCTACGACGCTCTTCCCAATACTGCTCATCCTCTGTTGCTTTGCGGCACTGATCAGCAAACTGCCAGCCCTTATCTCCTACACTCATAACCGATTCATTACCCCAATTTCCATATACTGCAATACCGCCATTCTGATCGATAAAAGCAATATCTTCTACCGCTGCAAACATTGTGTAGTCTTTGCCTTCAAACGCTACCCATTCCCCTCTTTCAATAAACGGTGCAATGATTTCCGTCATATTTATATTCACTACAGTCACTTTCATATTTAATTCCTCCTTAATTTGTACTAAACCCAAAAATCTACACTTTGTTCAAATTGCACATTCATTTCCTTACGAGCATATTCATGTTTTTTATACTTAAATTTGACTAACTGATAAAAACCGTTCTTACTAACTCCTCGTACTCTATCTATATGTTGGTACTGGAATACCTTAAATTCTTTCGCATACTTACTTGGATCTTCATCCGTTCCACAATTACTCCAACCGTTTTTTATAAATTGTCCAGGATCATCACATACTGCATAAATTTCTTCTTTCTTGTTAGCAATTAAATAGATATCATCCCAATATTCTAAAGTTTTCATCCCAATTTTGATCGCTCTTACTGCATCAAGAATACTTTTAAATTCAGCTTCCATAGTAATTAACATCCTTTCGTTATTTAAGATATTTAGTTACATATTGCGGTCTAAATCCACTATCCAAATAGATTCTTAACTGCTGTGGCTCTTGCGATTCCCTTGCCACGCAGCAAATTTTCTCCGCGGAATCCCAATGAAAACTTTTGTCTTCGCTTCTCTTATAACGCCATATAGCTGTGACATAATCCATGAACATATCAAAGTGATTATCCTGTTTTGTAGAGCGCGGCAGCTCGTCCGCGCTCCAGACATCGCATGGAATAATAGCCATGACATCTACAAATCTTGACAATCCTCGCCTTTGTTTTACATCCGCCTTCTTTATATCAAAAGGAGAACTTTCTAATATATCTGGTTGTTTTATAGAATCATTCAGTAACAGTGTCAGTTGTTCCGTCATGGTGCTCACCCTCTAGCTGCAGTGTGTATACAAGCCCCCTATCTAGTAACGAACCGACAACTGCGTTAATCCACAAATGATTACCAATTTTCTTCTGTAAGTACTGTAGAATCGATATAATTTCATGAGTAGAAAGTGATACGAATACCCCTAATTTTTCTTGATTGAACTTTCCGCCGCGCTTTTCAATCTCTAAATTTATTCCATTTTCTTTTACATATTGCTCTGCTTTTACTAGGTTGAATTCGCGTACTTTTTCCCTTCCGTATCCTTTAGTAAGAGCCGTTATCATATCTTTTATCACTAACGTTTCAATCACTTTTAATTTACACTCCATCTCGCCTCGACAAGACTTACAAAGCACTTTTTCGCATCCCTCAATGTACATATTTTTTACATCAGCAGTTGGAATTACAGCACTACAGATATCACACCATTCACTATTATCGAACAACAAGTCACTCATTACTTTCATCTCCCAACCTTTAATTTTTAATCGTTTATATATAACGCACTTATTGCATGGCCGCTAGTGCGTTTATGTGTACTAATGTGTTATAATTGCAAATGTAAATTCTTTCTTAACTACCCATCTCGCAAATGGGTATTTTTTTATACACTTTTTTTGATTTCTTCTACTATCTTCGAACTTCCACTAACCTTTTCTAGATGCTTAGCAACCTTCAAAACTTCATTTCTTTCTTTACTTTTATTTTGTTGATCGCTCTTCTGCTTTTGCATGTACAGATCCATAAGTTCCGATTCAATCGCAACTGCTTCACTAGATTGCTTGTCACATAGTGTTTTTAATTCTTGAGCAGCTGTAAACTCACCAGAATTCATTGCTCTTTCACATTGAGAGAGTAATAACTTACGATTCATCATATATTCCCGGAGCTTCCCCTCTAAGAGTTCAGCTCTTTGTACATGCTCAGGAAGCACTCTGTCTCTTATTCCCAATTACATTCACTTCCCGTTCTTGTTTACGGTCATCTTCATCGAGTTTTCGCTCGATGAAGCTACCGCCTTTGTATGCTGCTAATGCTAGTAATCCAAGTCCTAAACCAAAGATACAAACGGCATTGGTACTCTCAACTAAGACAATATCCATTACGCTATGATAAATACTTTTTTAGATTGAATTTCCTCTGCTAATGCAGCAGTTAAATACTCTTTGATGTTATCAATTGCTTCTAGCTTCCATGCGCCACCGTCAGCTTCAAAAAGGGAACATCTTGGACCATCTTTCATACGGAAAACAAAGTTACTTTCTGGCTGTTCTACCTCAATAAATGTTCGGTACGGCTGTAAAGCTACAGGATTAGGAACTGCTACATCCGCTGCAAGTTGAGTTCCTGCACGTGCTACAACCATTTGTGAGTAACCACTATCACCATAAGATTTAACATTTTCTTCTTTTATATTCCCAACAACTTTTAGCATTACTTCTCGGTCATCATTTAGTACAAAACCCGATTGGAGGCTAATGATGAAATTCTCTACGTCGTGCCAATGGCCAAAATCAAAATCAGGAATAAGTGCTTCTGTTTTTACAAATGTGCTGCGGTTATAGTTACCGTTGATAGCTGTAAAGCAGTTTACTGTAGTAGGGCTTGCAATATGAATCATTAATTGCTCCTCTACATCAAAATTTGATTTCACATAGTCTACTAGTCCTGATAAATTACGTACTAATAATGCTCTTGCTGTTGGTTCTTCAACAACATGTAATGGCTGCGTTGAAAATGTTTGGCCATCAATTTCCTTTGTTTCTGTATTTCCTAATTTCACTAAGTACTGAATTGCTTCTTTAATCATTTTTTATTTCCCCTTTACAATTTATTAGTTAGTTTGTTGCTTACGGAAATCTACAACTTGTCTTTCAGTAGGTGCAGGTGTTGTTTGCTGTTCTACTACTGGAACTTTTTCACCAACATCAGTAGCTACATCACCTTCACGATCAATGTACATTTGACCTGGTATACCAGAAGATAACTCTTGGCCAATAACAGTTCCATCTGAATCGCGACCTATAATAAATGTAGAATCAACATCTTTTGAAGGCGCTAATTTTGAAACAGCTTTTACAGAGCAATCCCATAATTCACGCTTTTTATTCCCCTTAAATGTTAGAGTTAAAGTAATTGACCTAGCTTTTGTAGGATCTGTATTAGGATCCACCATGTTTTTTAATACTTTTTGGAACTCATCATCAAGTTTTTCTGCAACTGCACCTTCTGCTAAACTATTTAAATCAATGTTCACTTCAAAAACCTCCCTATTGTATTTAATAGCTTTTTATACTAAACGCGGACGCCAGGATTTTATGTAATTTATAACTTCATCAAAATCCTTCTGGCGTACATTGTGATAACTATTCACTGCAAACGAAGCATAAATATCTCTCCAAAGTGCAGAAAATACTTTGCGCTTTGTATCATGAATATTTTTGTTTACTATTCCATCATTCCAAAGCTTATAAACCCTACGATTTACAGCATTCCTAATTGCTGTTTGTTGGCTATAATCAACGGTCATGCGTTCTTGTACAGTTTGCTCTAGTTTCCCTAAGCGATCTCCATGATTCATCATCTCTGTTGTCATGATATTGATCATTTGCAATGGATGCATATTTTGTTTAATTTGTTGTTCCATACGGTTAAATTCATGTATGTAACTTTCTTTCATATAAGCTGCTCTTTCACCCGTATATCCCATAACCAGAAACATCAATCCATCTCGTTTAAGTAAATACTTAGGTCTTATCTTCTGTTGAGCATCTTTGTATTCGGCCAACGAAAAATTTCGTTCGCTAAATTCTTTGCTACAGTTTAAGGATTCAATACTTTTCAGTACATCTGCATGACGTTTATTGAAAACATCTGCAACTGTTAAACTGTCAGTCACTAAATCATTTCCTTCTAGGAATACTAGATGACTAACTGGATGCTGTATTGCTTGTAGTCGACTCATTCTAAACCCTCCTAAGTTTATTTTTCGTAAACTTTTTCGTAGAAGTTTGTTTTTTATATAAGTTTGCATTTTGCAAACTTTTTGTTTAAAAAAATAAACCGATCAATTTCGATTTTATGTCGTGATGCGTTAATCATCTGTTTTCAAAATATCACTTATTGGAGTATTTAAAACTTCTGACATTGCAATTAATGCCTTTCTTCCTGGTTCGCTTTTCCCACTCAAATATAAGGAAACAGTTGAAGGATGGCGTTCTATAGCTCCTGCGAAATCAATTTGTTTCATTTTCCTCTTTCTAAGCAAAGTTGACACTTTCTCGCTGTCAAATCTCATTTTAATTTCACCTCGCTTATACTTTACACTTTGAATTCTATCAAAAAGTTTGTAAAATGTAAACTTTTTTTATAAAAAAATTCCTTTTATCCTGTTTGAATTTAGTTTTAACTATTACAAAAGTTTGATTCTATCAAACTTTTGTAATAGAATGTACTTACTTGCATATTAATTTAACTGACTATAACTGAAATGATTATATATAAAAGGGTGGATAAATTATGCGTGGAGATAGGGTAAAACAACTGAGGAAATCCAAAGGGTGGACACAGGGTGAACTTGGAGATGCTGTAGGTTTAAAAAAAGCTACAATATCATTAATAGAAAACAATAAACGAGATCGAAGTGAGCGATCCGTTTCTGTATTTGCAGAAGTTTTAGGGTGTACATCTGATTATTTACTTGGATTTTCAGACGATCCACAATTAAATGGTGAACAACACTCTCGATTAAAACAAGAATTTGATGAAATTTACGAGATGCTTCAAAAAATGCCAGAAGCAGAACAAGAGATGTATTTGAAATGGATAAAAGCTGGTTTAAATACAGAAAGTAAGTAAATGATTGTTAGCATGAACGCTAACAATCATTTTTTTCGTTTTTCAAGCGATTCTTTAATATCATTAACATGATTCCTAGCCTTTCCATCTGTTTCCCCCTTTTTTAATAATTCCCATAGATTAGTAGCTATATCATTTTTTTCTGTTGAATTTTCTTCATGTACTAATGCTAAACTCATTATTTATTCCCCCTACATCCTTTTTATTTTATATGCACCGTTTAGAATGGAAAGTTTTTATCGTTTTTTATCTGTAATCATCAAAAAAGTTTCCACTCTTTATAAAGCAGAAATGACACTATCAAATATGATAGTGTCATTTCTAATATTATTATTTATAAAAATCAACCGCCGCCCGGATTCGGGTCCATATACATTACTGGCGCGTCTACATGCTTAATTTTATCTTGTTTTGTAGCTGGTGCAAATGTAAAAGTAGCAGCTGCCGCAATTGTCAAAATAACTTTAAATAACTTGGACTTCAAACATTTCACCGCCTCTTACTTATATAATTTGATTATAACATTTTAATGCATTAATAGGTAGAGAAATATAGAAGAAATCACCTGTTTTAGAAAAACTTTCTACGGACTGCTCAAAATATTCCCTATCACCTGTTGCCAGTCCCATATAATACAGTTGAAAGGCACTAAGTGACCCATTCTGCTTCTCTAGTCCTCTAAGTATTTCTAAAGCTTCTTCCTTTTTACCGATTTTTATATAAAAAAACGCTAACTCTGCTAAATCCAGTTTGGTACGATCAATTGAATCCAAGTCTTTCCCATGATGTATTTTTAAGAATAGTAAAACATTTAATATTTTATTTCTTCTTATTTTAAACTTTTTATTAACTGGAACACCTATAAGTTCAAGTGCCTTGCAGATGTAGTTTTTCGCTGTTTCATAATCACTTAGCGCATAACTTTCTCCTAATTTACAATAAGCGATTGCTTTAGTACTTATATAATAGTTAAAAGGGTCATTTAAAATTTCAAAACAAATTTCTCTCGCCTTAAACAAATCTCCGTTATTATGCAAATGAATAGGTACTTGCATTTCTTTTACACGCAAGAGAAATGAATTCCGATTTGTGTGTTTTGAAACTTTCTCAATCCTAGGTAATACACTTTCAATATATTCATTAACCTTTTGGTAATTACTAAAATCTAAATAGGAATACATCATACTAAAATCCGAAACAATCATTAAGTCATCATCAGTATTTTTTTGGAATTCTCTTTTCTGTTGAACTTCATTAAAAAAGTCCCTTGCAATAATAGTTCCTTCACTTCTCTTTCTAAGAAGTTGATAATATTCAGCAATTTTCACATTAGTACGTACAGTTGGCGAATCGCCCTTTTTTGTTTGTGATTTCATTATTTGTTCAATTACTAATTCTTGAAGTTCATATTCCCCAAACATGTCTAAAACTTCTAACGCTAGTTTTAAATTTTTATGAGATAGTCTTGGTATATACTCTTTAATGCAATTTCTTCTAAACTCTACATCTTTAGGTTTATATAGTCTAAGAGCGTCAACTAAGTGCATAAAATCAAATTTATCTTGTTTTTTAAAATAACTATTTACTGTTGTATGCGTTACTTTAAATCTTGTTGCCAATTTTCGATTCGTATACCCATTTGATTTTAAAGTTTCTTGCATGTCACTCAAATCTAATAAAGCTCGCACAATCTTTGTCCTCCTTGTGGACAAAAAGACACGTAACCCCATTTTATTACATATAAAGGAAAACGCGCCACTTTCAATCTAAGTTGTGTTATAATAATTATGTACAAGATCCGCGACAATGTTCCCTACCTGGATTAGGGGGCAGTGTAAGAGTGCGTCCAACACTACTTACACCGTGGGTCTTTTTTCACGTCCGTTTATTTTATTTCTTTTCATAATAACACAAATTTCCCAAAATTCGGTCATGGAGTAGTCTGAAAACTATTGAGAAAGTTGTAAAACCGCTGTACAGCAACGTTTTTTATGTTACACGGAACCTCATATGCAATTCTGCATACACTTTGCGAGATTACCCACATGCATATTTTACCACAAAACCGAACTTTTGTTCTAACTAATTTTATAATGATTTAAAACTAATCACTGAGGAATATAGAAGTTTCTTAATTAATCGTTTTATCCAAATATATACCATTCACTTCTCTCGTTCGCTTATAATTGTCACAGATTAAAAAGGGCGGTGAATAGTCATTGCTGAGCGAACAACTTATATACTTTCGAAAGAAAAACAAACTTACTCAAAATGATGTTGCTTATCACCTGAATGTAGTACGTTCTACTTATACCAATTGGGAAGCAGGACGATCAGAACCAGATATAGCAACTCTCATTAAGATTTCTGATCTATATAATATTAGTCTGGACAACTTAGTTGGTCGAGAATATCGTATTCCACCACAAATCGAGGTCATACTAGATCAAATTTCTAGTTTAGATACAGAACCACAAAAGAAAGCGTTAAATCTCTTAGTGGAATATACATACTTGGTAAAAAAGTATTTTACGTAGACTTCACACTCCTTATTTTTAAGCGTAAACATCTTTAGATATCAAGATAATACGGATCTATTATTAAGATTCTAAAATGAAATACGAAGCGTTGCAGCGCTTTCTATTTTGAATTGAGGATATTGTATTTGAATCCATAATATAAGAAAACTTTTCCAAAATAAAGAGGTAAAATTTTACATAATTTTACCAATCCTACCAAGAGAGCCGATAGGCTCTCGTTTTTATTCCCATCCGACAAAATACGACATTAATTGAATGATTCTCTCTGTTATTATGTACATATGAATTAAATGAAAAACGAGGTGTAATCATGGGATTATTCAGTTCTAAAAATCCAAAAACAATAACTGAAAATAAATTTTCATGGAAAGATAATGTAATAGAGATTACTGATGATGGTTATTTACAAAGTAGCGGTTTAATTAATATGGTACGTATTCCATTGCGTCATATTGAGACTGTTACCTATTTCATCAACACTCTTAAGCCATCTATAAATGTCGATCTACATATAATTGGAAAAGGGGTTGTATTAGGTACCTTGACTGTCGGTATAGATTTAAAAGACGAAATTCAAGATTGGTTATTAGATAAAATAGAAAAATAATTCATTAATAGGTTGTGGATAACCGTACTTATCCACAAAAAAGACCGTCATTTATTTGACGGTCTTCTCTTTTACTCTTCTTTTTTCAACAAAGTTCTGCTATCATAAAGTGGTAGATATATAAATTGCAAATGTAAATTTTTCATATAAATTATAAAAAATAAAAAACCCCGACGAAATTTTCAAAGGTTCATGTAAGTTTGGCCGCCTACTACACCGATGAAAATTGGAACACGAGGTTTGTTTTCACATAGTTATTTGTTATCTCTATGATAGCACATACTAAAAAAAATGTGAATAACAATCCTCTATTTTCCTATACCCATTTTTGGGCGGGGTGGAAAAGAGAGGATTTTTTGTTATGGCAACAACTAATAAAGAACGTCGCATCAACGGTATGAAAGCAAGCACAGATTTATATTTTCAATTATTCCAGTACTTATTTTATGAACCGAAATATAGAAAACTAAGCAATAATGCTCGTGTCTTATACTCTATCTTACGTGATCGATACAAACTTTCAGTACAAACTTCGCAAGTAAAAGATACTTTTATCGATGAAGACGGAAATATTTTCTGTATTCTAGATAACACTGAACTTAGTTATCTATTAACAGTATCAGAACCAACAGCAATTAAAGCAAAAAAAGAATTACATGCAGCTGCCTTACTTGAAGAAGTATCTGTAAAAGACGAAGCCAATCGCTTATATGTATTAGAACCAGAATTAACAACAGATAACTGGACATATATGTCTGAATTAGATGAATTACGTAAGCAGAAAAAAGAAAAGAAAAATGAACGTGTTAAAAAATTAAAAGAAAAGAAAAGAGCTGAAAAAGCTCAAAAGAAAGACAGTGAACCTCAACCACCAGTTGGTGACTTAAATAACTTTAGTCACCAAGAAAATGGGGATTCTGCAAAAAATGGTGACTTAAATAACTTTAGTCACGTGACTAAAGAATCTTTAGAGAATACAAAAGTATTTAATATACAGAACGATTTTAATTACTTTAGTAAGTATGTAGGTAAGAGTATCCCTAATCTCATTCTTGATTTTTATAATCAATATTTCAAAACAACTAAATACGCAAAAATTGAATTAATTAAAATGTGTGAAGAAGAAAATGCAGTATTAGTATTTGAATCGATTAAACGCGCTATTGATGGTGAAGCAGATAAACCTATTGCATACATAAAGAAAACAATTACTAATTGGAATGCTGCCAATTGCAATACATTTGAGGATATTCAAATGTACGAAGAAAAACATCGTAATAACAAAAAACAGATTAAAGCTAAAGGTAACTATAATCCTAAAAATAAAACGGTACGTAAAGAAATGGTTCCAGAATGGGTTGGGGAAGAAGAAAATACATCATCAAACAGAGCGGACAATGGACAAGCATCTGAAGACGAACGTAAACGTTTAGAAGACGTATTAAAGAAATACAAAAGAGATTAATATCATATAGGGGATGAATACGTATGCCAAGAAAATTCAAGTTTACTGAAGAAGAACAATTACGATTTGATCATTTTGTTACGACAGATGAATTTGCAGAAGTATTAGCTATCGCCTGGAGATACGGTTCCAAACGAAATGACAATTTCTCAATAAGAAGTCAAAGAAAATGGATTGTTGCTCGTTTTTCAGAGTTGGTTGAAAGAAGTTGGTCTATAAGATATTGCGAATATGGAAGCGATGAACCTTATTGGGAAGGAGCAGTATGTTTAAATCACCCTTTAGTAAACATGCTAGTTGAAATGGGATGGTCCCAAGTTACTAAAGAGGAGCGTTCTTTTCCAATAGGTGATTTTAATGAAATAGTGTTCGTAAAGACTTTTATTCTACTATTACACGATTTAGGAACAATTCGAGAAAAAAGAAAAGGTAGAATGATATTCCGTCCACGATTACGAATTCATGGATCAGTTGATGTATTAAACAATATTGGTCGGGTCCTCCACAATGAATTAAATGTTGGATTTAAAAAATTGCAAAGTGATCAAAAGGTTCCAAGAGCAAAGACAGTTTATTTTCAGTCTAAATTTGAAATACCCAAGATTTTAAAATTTGTTGGAGCTACAGAATCGTTAGATAAATTTAATTCGCTTGATTTAGGATCTAGAGAATTAATGACAGTTTAAAATTTCACACACCGTACTATTTTTATATCTTCTAAAACTCAGTATATAAGGGATTTCAACGAATTTTAGGGAGGACAAGCCTATGTCTTCCCTACCTTTCTACACGCTTTTTATAGATTTAGCGAAGCCATTGCAAAGATCAGGGAATTGCTTGTATAAATAATTTTTAAATTAATAAAATAGATTGTTTTAAAAGATATTAATCATAAAGGTGTCACCTTAGTAATATCATGTATTGAAAAGGTAACACCCTAGTGTTACTATTTAAGAGTATTAATTAATAAAGGGAGAGATGAAAATGTTAATAACAGCCGCTATTGATGCCGGAAACGATGCTTTAAAAGCTTTGTTTAATGGATTTGAAAACAAATTATACATTCCTAACGTAGTTAAAGAAATGGAATCTAGACAGGTAATCGAATTAGGTGACGATCCATTAAAGGAATTACATGTACATATCACATCTTCAGCATTAAAAAAATCAGCAACATATGCAGTAGGTACTCTTGCTGCTAAGGAAAAACAAAGTGCTCAAATTCCGGCTACTGATTTAAAAAGCCAATCGGATCAAACAACTATCTTAATGTTGGCTGCATTAGCTTATGAAGCAGCTTCTAATAGCGACAAAGAAGTAATTGATGCAGAATTCTTATTATCTACTGGCCTTCCAGTTGATGAAGTTAAAGAGGATAAACGCGCTGGATTTAAGAAAAAACTTTTAGATGGCACTCATGTTGTTGAATTTAAGAAAACACCTCATTTAGAAGGTAAAAAAGTACGTATCTCGTTTAAAGATATTTTTGTAAACGTTGAAGGATTCGCAGCAATGATTAATTTAACAATCAGTGAAGACTTAAAACCTCAAAATTCAGAGCTAAGACAAAAGAACATATTAATTAATGATATGGGTGGTAACACTACTGACAAAGCAGTAATTCGTATGGGGCAAATTGACAACGAGTACTCAAGTGGTTCTCCTTTAGGTATTGGTGAGTATTTAGACGCAATACGTAAAGAAGTATTCAGTACTTACCGTGTAGATGTATTCAAATCAAGAAGACAGCTTGTTGAAAATATGACTGCAAAACATGAAGCTTATATTATTAGGCCACATGGTAAACCTGTTTCTTATTATGAAATAGCAGAGAGACATTTAAAAGAATTTGCTGTAAGAGAATACGGTGATCTAGTAGATAAATGGAAAGAAGTCGGGGATTTACATAGTATTCATAATGTTGGCGGTTCAGCAGCAATTGTTAAATCATTTTTAGAAGATATCAACAAAAATGAGAATCAATTCGAGATGCATTTCTTAGATACAGAAGAAAGCATTTGGAGTATTGCTAAAGCTTACTATAAGTTATTACTGATTATCGCCAAACAAAAGGAATTAAGCCTTAATTAGTGGGTGGTATACATGAAAAAAATTAAAGATGTTCAGCCTGGTAAAACTTTTACTGTAAAAGTTCCAGTTGATGCAGATCAAAAAACCTTAGATTTTTTGAATAAACACAGAGATATTTCAAGAAATAAACTTGTTTATTGGATATTAGACAAGGAAGCTAAGAAAGAAAACCATAAAGAAGTCACTATTCCTTTAAGTTTTTCATTAACAGCAGAGGAAAAAGAACAATTACTTAATCCAATGGCTGTTAAAGCTCTTGAAGCATTCGTTAAATCTTTGATAGGTGCGGAAGATATACCTATAAAAGAAGTCAAAGAAGAAATTAATATCGATGATTTCGCAGGTATGATTAATTACGAATAACATAAATCGATAGTTATTTAAGAAAAATATAACCTCCCTCTTCTCTTTTAACCATTTTTTCATGGAATATTGGAATTATGGAAAAGTGTCCCTGAGATAAACAAGAGAGAGGAGGTAATTTTTCGAAAGAGGGGAGCATCATGAGTAATGTTAACCCTATGTTTGAACCTTCCAGAAAAACTACTACAATAACAAACCAACAACCTCGTAAAACTCGATCAGATAAAAAGAAAGATATAAAAATTCCAGTAAATGAAATTCAACGACAGTTAATAAGAACCTCGGCATTTCAACAAGGAATAACTACTACACAATATATGTCCAAATTACTCACAGAACATCTCAAAATCGATTATATAAGCGAAATACATGCGTATGAATATAAAGACACCAAAAAGTACATTCACGCAAAATTGGGGCAGGAAACGCACTCTAAGCTTGTCCAATTAGCGATTGAATGGGGAGTTTCGCAACGAGCAGCTGCAACACGTATCCTTTGTTTTGCATTACGCACAATGTGAGGTGATAGCATGTATAGTAAATACGACGTTATGACTAAAGAAATACAACTTATGAGCGCTAACAGTTGGTGGGAACGAACGAAAATTGAATGGACCTTAAAAGAGAAATACCGATTTGAAGTAAAGATGCTCAAGATTTACTTATTCCGGATGAATATTATCATTGAAGATATGGAAGAGGAAGATTACGAGTGTAACGCTAGTGATCTAGCTGAAATACTTGTTGAAGACTTTATTGAACATATAAGGGCCAAGAATAGTATGGAGCAGCTGTTTCAAATTTTAGAGAGTAAGAAACACTATACGGATTTCGAATTAGAATTTAATGAAAACGATGAACGATACGGAACAATTGATGTAAAGATTGATAGAAGGACGTTAAGGAGAATTGAAGTGTTTTTTGCAGATATGGCTCACACTTTTCCAATGCATGGATATACAGCAGATAAACTAATCAACATTTTGATGTGTGACTATATGAAGCATTACGCTGCAGAACCAGGAAGAAAGCTATCTTTGTTAAAACGGAGATTTTCATAATGTTTAAGATTCCCATTTTCGGGATGTTTAAAAAATGAAATCTTTGACCACTCTTGTAATAAGAATTTAAAACAGGAGTGATAACATGGGATGGATTATTTCTGGTAAAGGAAGAAAATCGAAGCTCTCCAATTTTTTGGAGAAAAATAAAATTACTCAACAAGAGTTAGCGAAAAAAAGTGGTGTTAGTAAATCTACAATTAGTCGTGTGTGCCAAGGAGATAAGTTTTCACCAACTGTGAAAAATGCACAAAAGATTATAAAAACATTAAAGAAATTAACAAATAAAGATGTACATTATGATGATTTTTGGATGTAGCTCCGTTAAGAACGGGGCTATTTATTATTAGGAGTAATCATTGGATTTTTGGACATTTTTTTACTATGAAAAAACGTTAGGGTAAAAGTGTCAGCCCGTCCTAACAATTTTAAAAAGGTTACCCCCTTTTTAAATAAAGGGTAAAAGTGAGAAAAAACGCAAGGGTTTGAATCCCAACTTCAGCGTACATGTTTAACTATCTATAATACATATAATTTATTACATCATTTCTGTTAGGACGGACTAACAAAAATAAAGTTAAATTTGCATAAAGAGAAAAAGCCGCCCAACAGGACGGCTTTTGTTTTTACTTCACATATACATAGGCTTCACTTGCTGTGATATAGTATGTTTCACCTTTGCTATTGTGTACTTTATATTGCGGTGAACCATCTACATTTACTTTCGCATCAATTGTAAATCCTAATCCTGCATCTACAGAACCAGCCACATCTTTATCCTGCCAAGATGGAGCATCATAGAAACGTAGATTGTTAACTTTTGAAACAACACGCTTTCCAACAATAGAAGAATCTACTGTGCTTTTCTTATTAAACTTCACATAAGATGGATCGTTCTTAATCCACTGATCTCCACCAAGATTTAACCAACCATCCTTTTCCGCCCACACAATATAAGATTCTGGTTTGTTTAGTTGACGAATTTTAGAATAGCTTGTACCTGGTCCTTTACGTAAGTTAACGTTGTAACCTTCAATATAGGCGATACCGTCTGTTACTGCTGTTGGTACTTCCGATGGTTTAGATGGCTTCTCAGGAACAGAAACATCCACATTAGAATTATTGTATGCTCGTTGTACATCTGCTCTAAATTGAGCTTCTGAAACCCCATGAGACTTTAAGTAATCATTTGGATCTTCGTGATCCGTACCGCCAAGGTAATGAGTTACATCGCTATGTGTCCACAATCCTTTTTCTACAGATAACCCACGGTCACGTAAGATTTTAGCTAGTAACTTAACGTATTTATCATAGCTGCGTTTGAATTTTGTATAGTCCGCTGTTTCGCATAACTCTACATGTACAAATCGTTTATTAGCAGCAGGACCGCCACCATAAGCGATGTATTTTGTATCTGCGATTTGAATCGTTTCGTTCCAATCGACCGCATAGTGAACAAATGCATTTCTCCATGTACGAGACTCATATTTTTGAATGTTAATAGCTGGAGCTTCTGGAGTTGCTGTAGAATGCGCTACAACGCCCTCATAAGCACCTACACCATAACGGTATGGTTGTTTCGGTAAATCAGGAATAATAAGTGTTCGATCAGCAAAAGCACTTGTAGCAAAAGAAACAGCAAGTACTGGAATCATAAGTAACGAGGTAATATGTTTCATTGTCTTTTTCATTTAGCATCAACATCCTTTTTCATAATTTTTGTATGGTCAAATAGTCCACTTGCTGATAGTCCAATGATGATTCCCTGGAATACATTTGTTTTGATATCTCCGCCCATAAATAAAACGCCTAGCATAATGCCAAGCGTTAAATTTAGTAACGGAACATATTTTGTTTGTAATCCAATTGTTTTTCCAATCTGTGAAAGACCTACTACAATTGCAATCATTACAGTAATTTCAAACATTACATACCACCCCCCTTCAAAAAGAAAGTGAGAGCTGCTCCAACAATTCCACCGACAATAAGTCGTAAAATCCAGGTAGTATTGGCGCTGATTTTATCTAACTGCTTGTTGATATTATCAATATCTTTCTCGTTACCTGTTGTTCGTATTTCTAACCCTTTAATCTCTAAACGAATGTCCTTGATCTCTTGCTTAATTTCTTGAACATCGTTTCTTACATCTTGTAACCCTTCCATTTTGACCACCTCATTTCAAAATAAAAAGAGAGACATCTATTTGTCCCTCTTTTCTTATAAAAGCCGTATTTTATGCAAAATAAAAAAACAGCTTATGGCTGCTTTGGTTCCTCATTTATTAATTGTTGCACTAATACCTTTAATTCATCAATTTCAGCTTTCATTGAAACTTTCTCAAGTTTTTCTGCTTCAAGTTGTTCTTTAAGAGTGTCAACTTCCTGCTTCAACATACCGTGGTCAAATTGAAGATTTTTAACTTCAAAGTCAACTTCTTGTATTGCTTGAATAGAAATTGAAACCGAGCTATAAAGTGTTACAGCGTCTTTCTGTGGTGTGGTGAATACATCGTCAGAGTCCTCCGCAATCATACCGTAATTAATTGGAAGTATAATAGACTCCCCTGACTCGAAGCGTTCAACATCTCTTATAAAGTGATACTGTTTGATGTTTACAGAGTTGATTTTATCTAAAGCAGAGAATGGAAGGTCTTCTATGTCCGTTTTAAGCTTACGAGAAGAATTAGGGATAAATTCTTGCGCCCACATACGCCCTGTAGCGCTAATATTCTCTTGCGCTCGTAATGTTCTTAATTCTATATCTTTCCATCCCTTACCCATCATATCTTTAATCTGCAAGCCATTGTTATAACCTTGTACAAAACTTGACCTTATTAATGCATTACCCATGATTAAATCATGATCGGTGGCGCCGTTTACGAAATGTATTTTATAGTCACTGCCTTTTCTTTTGAAAGTAAACTGCCCCGCGTTATTTGTAAAAATATGTGGTTCAGTTGTAGTTACAGAGAAGTAACCATATCCTGGAGCCCATCCTTCAGATTCAAAGATAATATCATTCAAGTTTTGAAAACGAAATTGTCCATCTGAATATACACTCAGATGTCCACCGTCATTATGCATTTGAATATAGTTTGACCAAATATTAGTTCCTTCTGCATTTTCTCCTTTAGAAATCCCGAATCTTGCATATGCTTTAGAAGGTTGATCGACTCCATTAATTCGCGGCATGACTTGATAAATATAAAACGATCCTGTACCCCTGTATTTAATATTGTCAGAACCAAGGACGAGTGAAGGTTGAATACTTCCATCATTTGTTTCCATAAATCCTATATAACCACGTGGTGTGTCTGCATCGAAAATCTTCATGTTTTGTTTATTTATTTCAACAAATCTGTTTCCACTCGTTTTAAGTGTTACTCCTTCTAAAACTTTTCCTTTGATATGTTCAGCTGTTACATATCCTATAAGGTTGATTCTGCTTGCTTGGATTTGAATTTGCTCAGCTGATTGATTAATCTGCGATATAACATCGCCTTTTTTAACCCTAGAATTAATATTTTGGTTTGTTAAATTAATTGCTGCTTCCATTTCTAAAACATAAGCAAATTTTTTGTCGGCATCCGTCTTTGAGTACACTTCAGTCGCTTTAGCACGAAAACCTATTTCTTCGGTATTTTGATCGATACTTGTTTGCATTTTTTTTGTTACTGTATCAAAATCACTTTTGGCTATCTTATCCGCCACTAAATCCACCAGTTCTTTATAGTTGGTAATGTCTTTTGGGTTTGGCATGTATACAGATGGTTCTTTTCCTTGCTGCAGCTGTGGTTTCGATACCCAAATTGTACCGTTTCGTCTGACCCATATTTCTGATTTTAAACCTGTAAATCCAGTAGCAGGAGCCTTTGCAGTTACACTTACGAGCGCCCATGATCCGTTTATTAATGAATCTTTAATCTCTGCTTGTACAGAACTTACTTGTGTTGCACCATTAAAAAATCCAATTTTAATAACTGCACCATTATTTATAGTGTTTTTATCTGCCGTGTAAACCCAAGTCGAGTATACATAGTCGCCACTATCTAAAGGTATACCGACAAGCTGTGAAATACCTGTGTAGTTATCGGAGCTTAATCCAGTTGCATTGATACGTACTGCATTATAACCATCACATTTTCTATCTGTAACAACATCGACTGTTGCTCCAGTCACTACACCTTGCTTTGTCCACTTGGTTAAACTAGGAGTCTCATTTATCACATTACCACTAGCATCTACTTTTTTATCTTTAAATTCCGTGTTGAATAATACGTTTGGGCCTCCAAGTCCTCCCACGTAAGCTTTCATTTGTTTTTCTGTAATTGTAGATTTTAACGAGTCTTTAGTTTGTTCTAGTTCATTTGTATTTTGTTGAATGAGCTTTCCGTGCTCAGTTTGTTTTTCCGTTAAAGCTGTAATGGTTTGAGAATTTGAAGTCGAGCTCTGCTCAACACGATTCAACGTTGATTGCATTTCACCTTGTTTTTTTTGAACTGTTGATACAGTTGAATTTACACCCTCCACACTTCTTTCTATCTCAGTTGTTTTCTGGATGAATTCATTATTCGTTACTTGATTTTCTGGAGCTGGTGTCCAATCCTGTGGCTTATTCCCTTTATATAGAGCAACCCATTCTACAGTTGCCTTTGTAGCGTTATTTGGATAATTATATAAATGTAATCTTCGTTCATTCCCACTTGTCGTTGCAACAGCTTTAAAAGTTACATAAGTTATTCCGGTAGCATAGGCACTTGTTGCATATCCAACATGATTTGTACCACCATTCTGCCAAATTCCAAATTGTTGGCCCTGCGGGACACTTCCTTTAATTACAAAAGTATATTCCTCACCTGCAACAAAATTTTCAGTTAGAGAATATGGATTGATTAGATAATCTGTTTTTTCATATTTAGTATTTGAATCTAATAACAGATTACGTCCTCCAGATTTATCATTATTAACCTTTGTTTCTACCTTTGTTAACTTTTCGCTAATCTTCCCTGCTGCTTCTTTGATCTCTGTTGTCACCTTGGTTAAAACATTTCCATCTGCAAAATCTTCAGGAGCAGGTCGCCACGAATAATCTTTGTTGCCTATAGTAATAATCAATTGCGGTGAGCTTTGCTGATACCAACAACCAGTAGGAGGATTTGCGTCAGGTTCTATACGAAAATGACTCTCGTTATCCGTACCTGTTGATGCCATCATGCCCGCTGTCACTACGAACGAAACACTTACACGTTGCCATTGATTAGTAGATTTATTTGGACGGAGTCCGGTAGCACCGGCTGCAAAATAGAAAGTTTGTTGTAAATCTTGGCCATCCGGTAAACCTTTTACGCGAGTATAAATTGTATAGGTTACTTTATCTCCTACTTTTACAACTTTTCGATCTACTAAATCTTTGAAGTTATAAGCTAAAGCAGTCCATGATGATTGGGTTTCTATAACAGCATTACTTTGAAAAACATCTTTCGAAATTTTAACTTTATCCGCTGATTTAAGCCACCAACGATTGTCTGCTTGAGCAAAGGTCAAAGCGCCATCAAAGGATTTAGAACCGATTAATAAATTTCTCACATCATCGTTTATGTTAGCTACACTTTCTTTAACCTCTGAAATAACTCTCTTATTTCCGTCCACATCACTTACTAAGTTGTTGACTTTGTATATCGTCTCAGAACCAGTTTTCGTTAATGTTTCAATAGACACCTTAAATTTCTCAGAATCCTGTTCAACCTGGGTAACTTTTTTATTAATTTCACCTTGATCTCTTTGTACATCAGTTATAGTTCTTGAAACTTTTTGTAGATTTTCTGTTACTTGATTGAATTGACCAGTGGCTGCTTCTTGTGCTTCTTCCACTTTCTTATTTAATTCTTCTTTTGTGAGTTGAATATCCTTATTAACCTGTTCAATCGTGTCTTGCTTTATTGTTTCTACGTCGGGAACAACCGACTCCCAAGCTGTACCTGTCCATATTTTTAAAATACCAGGTTTACCGTTGCTGATATCGCGCCAAAGCGTTTTGTTTGGTTTAAGATCAGTGGTTGGTGGTTCCTTACCTTCTATGATATTAACCATATTCGTTTCGATATTTTCTTTTAATTTTTCAGAGATGTCTTTTGCTGATTTTGAATCTTTAACAGCTTGTTCAGATTCTTTTTTTGCTTGTTTAGCCAACTCATCAAGCTGCTTTACTAATTCGTTATTAGCTTTTCCGTCTAACCAAGCACGCAGTTTGTTATATAGTTTTCGTGATTCCTCATTCGGATCTATAATTTCTCGATAGTCACCAAATACGTATTTATCTTTTGATGGATCTTTAAAAGATTCATCTCCGGCAATAACACGAGCTTCTAAATATAATTTAGGTGTAAATCCTTCATCTTTTATATGAACTGTATCACCTTCATTGACTTGCTCATGCTCTAGTCCGTATATACGCCCTATAGATTGCGCTTCTACTTCGTATGAAACAAATGTATTTATACGTTTTTTCATTTCTATTTTCATAAGCGTCATGAGACGTTCCGGCG
>NZ_JAKUFQ010000082.1:0-26288 GCF_022663475.1 Bacillus cereus group sp. BfR-BA-01382 | reverse complement strand
TTAAAAACAAGGATGTCACTTAGTTAAAAAAGTGACATCCTTGTTTGTTTTCGGTGAACCATATATATCGGTAATTGAAATTATATCAACGATTTTTCAAATATATCTATCGTAACTTGCAATATATCAACGATTTTTCAAATATATCTATCACAACTTGCAATATATCAACGATTCGACAAAGGATATCGATTTAACGACAAAGATTGACAATAACATTCCTCCCTGTCATACAAAGAAACGCCCAAAATAGATTGGGTAAATATAATCATTACTTACTAGCCTTGCTCACATTTGAACTAGTAGTAATGCAAATATTTTTATTTCTTTAATACATATAAAAAAGCATATATCCAAAATGGATATATGCTTTCACTTTATTCTTGCCCCACACGTTTCACTTCTACGTTTTTAATACGTTCACGTACAACGTGACTTGCCATAATTAAGCCTGCCACAGATGGTACGAATGCATTTGATGAAGGTGGTAATTTCGCTTTACGAATTTTTGCATTTTCGTCTGGTACGATCTCTTTACGTACTTCTTCACGAATTACGATTGGATTCTCGTCAGAGAAGACAACTTTTACACCTTTTTTAATACCCTCTTTACGAAGCTTCGTACGAATTACTTTCGCAATTGGATCTGTATGTGTTTTAGAGATATCCGCAATACGGAAACGAGTTGGGTCCATTTTATTTGCTGCACCCATACATGAGATAATTTTAATTTTACGACGTAAACATTGTTTAATTAAATGGATTTTGAACGTAATCGTATCAGATGCATCCACTACGAAATCTAAACCGTGTTTAAAGAACTCTTCATATGTTTCATCTGTATAAAACATTTCTAATCCAATTACTTCACATTCCGGATTAATGTCTGCAATACGCTCTTTCATTAATTCTACTTTTGAACGTCCTACAGTAGATACTAAAGCGTGAATTTGACGGTTTACGTTTGTAATATCTACAACGTCTTTATCAACTAATACGAGACGTCCTACTCCAGAACGCGCTAACGCTTCAGCTGAAAATGAACCTACGCCGCCAATTCCTAAAATACCAACTGTACTATTTTTTAATATTTCAAGTCCTTCTTTACCGAAGGCTAATTCATTACGTGAAAATTGATGTAACATTCAGCTCTACACTCCTATTACAAAAATGGTCTACCATGTATTCTAGCGTTTTTCCGACTATTTGTATAGAAAAAGTTATAGAATTCCTAAAAATACATATTTCGATAATAAAAACATAGTGTAAACCGGGATTTTGTTTCTTCTTTTAATTATCCATTAAAAAAGTCTAGATGGTTATAGTATAACCATCTAGACCCTATTCTTACTTCTCTTCTTTTAAGCTTAATTTTAAGTTTAACTCTTCAAGCTGTGCTTCTGCAACTGGGCTTGGAGCTTCTGTTAATAAGCAGCTTGCGCTTGCTGTTTTTGGGAATGCAATTGTATCACGAAGGTTCGTACGGCCTGCAAGTAACATAACAAGACGATCTAAACCTAATGCGATTCCGCCGTGTGGTGGTGTACCGTATTCGAATGCTTCTAATAAGAATCCGAATTGCTCTTGCGCTTCTTCTTGTGAGAATCCAAGTGCTTTGAACATTTTTTCTTGTACGTCACGCTCGTAAATACGAAGTGATCCGCCACCAAGCTCATAACCGTTTAATACAAGGTCATATGCTTGTGCACGTGCTTTTTCTGGTGCTGTTTCTAGTAGCTCAACATCTTCACGGAATGGCATTGTGAATGGGTGGTGAGCTGCGAAGTAACGATCTGCATCTTCATCGTACTCAAGAAGTGGCCAATCAGTTACCCATAGGAAGTTAAATTTACTTTCGTCAATTAACTCAAGCTCTTTACCTAGACGTAAACGAAGTGCGCCTAAGCTATCTGCAACAACGCTCTTCTTATCTGCTACAAATAGTAATAAGTCGCCAGCAGTAGCTTCTAATGTAGTCATTAACACGTTTGCATCTTCTTCACCGAAGAATTTCGCAATCGGTCCTTTTAGGCCGTCTTCTTCAACTTTAAGCCAAGCTAGACCTTTTGCACCGTATACTTTCACAAATTCAGTTAATGCATCGATGTCTTTACGAGAGTATTTACTTGCAGCACCTTTTGCATTAATTGCTTTTACTTGTCCGCCGCTTTCTACAGCACTTGTAAACACTTTAAATCCACAACCTGCTGCAAACTCAGATAAGTCTGTTAGTTCCATTTCAAAGCGTGTATCTGGCTTATCAGAACCGTAGCGAGCCATTGCATCAGCATATTTCATACGAGGGAATGGTGCACTAACTTCTACACCTTTTGCATCCTTCATAACTTTCGTCATCATACGCTCCATCATATCTAAAATTTCATCTTGTGTTAAGAATGAAGCTTCGATATCGATTTGCGTGAATTCTGGTTGACGATCCGCACGTAAATCTTCGTCACGGAAACAACGTGCTACTTGATAGTAACGCTCAAATCCGCCGACCATAAGAAGCTGTTTAAATAACTGTGGTGACTGTGGTAATGCATAGAATTCACCATCATGTACACGACTTGGTACTAAATAGTCACGAGCTCCTTCTGGCGTGCTTTTCGTTAAAATTGGTGTTTCGACTTCTAAAAACTCTTCTGTATCTAAGAAATTACGAATTGTTTTTGTTACGTCGTGACGCATTTTGAATGTGTTGAACATTACAGGACGACGTAAGTCTAAATAACGATATTTTAAACGCACATCTTCTGATGCATCTGTATCATCAGCAATGATAATTGGCGTTGTTTTCGCTGCATTTAGTACATTTACTTTTGTTGCTTGTACTTCAATACGACCAGTTGCCATATTGTCATTAATTGCGCCTTCACCACGTTCAACAACTGTACCTTCTACGTGTAATACGTATTCACTACGAATTGTTTCTGCTACTTCTAACGCTTCTTTTGATGTTTCTGGGTTAAATACAACTTGTACGATACCTGTGCGGTCACGTAAATCGATAAAGATTAATCCACCTAAGTCACGGCGTTTTTGTACCCAACCTTTTAATTGAACTGTTTGTCCAACAGCTTCTACTGTTACTTTTCCACATGCATGTGTTCTTTCAGCCACTGTAAGTTCCCCCTATATTAATTTCTCTGCTACGTATGAAGCAAATACATCTAACGCTACTTCTTCTTGTTCACCTGTTGCCATATCTTTTAAGTTAATGATACCTTTATCCAGCTCATCTTCTCCTAATACAGCTACAAATTTCGCCTTTAGACGATCTGCTGATTTAAATTGTGCTTTCATTTTGCGATCTAAATAATCTTTTTCAACTGACAATCCAGCTTTACGAAGATTGAACGCAACTTTTGCAGCATGGTCTTTCGCTTTTTCACCGAGCGCTACAACGTAACAATCAATGCTATGTTCAAGTGGTAATTCAATATTTTCAGCTTTTAGCGCCATAATTAAACGTTCAATACTCATTGCAAAACCGATACCTGGCATTTCTGGTCCACCGATTTCTTGTACAAGTCCGTTATAACGGCCACCACCGCTTAATGTAGTGATCGCACCGAAACCTTCTGCCTCACTCATAATTTCAAAAACAGTGTGTTGATAGTAGTCTAAACCACGTACTAAGTTCGGATCTTTTTCAAATGGAACATCCATCATCGTTAATAGTTCTTGAACTTTGTCGTAGTATACTGCTGAATCTTCGTTTAAGTATTCTGTAATAGATGGTGCTGTTCCCATTAATTCATGGTTACGGTCTTTCTTACAGTCTAAAATTCGAAGTGGGTTCTTTTCTAAGCGAGATTGACAGTCAGAGCAGAATTCGCCGATACGTGGCTCAAAGTGTGCGATTAATGCATCACGGTGTGCTTGACGGCTCGCTGCATCACCTAAACTGTTTAATACAACTTTAATATTTTTTAAGCCCATGCCGCGGTAAAATTCAACAGCAAGTGCAATTACTTCTGCATCAATTGCAGGATCATTACTGCCGATTGCTTCGATACCGAATTGTACGAATTGACGATAGCGACCTGCTTGTGGTCTTTCATAACGGAACATTTGACCGATATAGTATAATTTCGTTGGTTGTGTTGCATCACCAAACATTTTATTTTCAACGTAAGAACGTACAACAGGTGCAGTACCTTCTGGACGTAATGTTAAGCTGCGCTCTCCACGATCTTGGAATGAGTACATTTCTTTTTGTACGATATCTGTCGTATCACCAACACCACGTAAAAATAGCTCCGTGTGCTCAAAAATTGGTGTACGAATTTCTTTATAATTGTAACGACGGCAAATTTCGCGTGCTTGCCCTTCGATATACTGCCATAACTCAACAGTGCCTGGAAGAATATCTTGCGTTCCGCGTGGGATTTGAATAGACATATTCAGTTCCTCCTCAAATTGTTTTAATCTTAATAAAAATAAAAAAACTCCCGCCTCTACTGTTTAAACAGTAGGGACGAGAGTATTATACCCGTGGTGCCACCCTAATTGAAGCACGTATGCTTCCACTTTTTTAATAACGCTTAAATATGCGTTCATCCCTACTAAGCATATATGCCGTTCAAGTTGAAACCTCTAGAGTGTCATTCAATCAGTCATCATGCAGAAATGTTTTCAGCCTAAGACATTCCTTCTCTTTCCATGTGTGTCTCATTTACTCTTCTCTATCAACGGTTATATTCATATGTAAATATAAAATTACTATACGTTTGTTAAGTAGGATTGTCAAGTGCTCTAAGAACGTTCAATCTGCTTCTTTAGACGCTTTACATCTTGAAGAGAAATCCCAAACTCGGAAGCAAGCTCCATTGAAGTATTGTTTTGCTCTTTTGAAATAAAATCATGAAAATTCACGTTAAATAGTTGATTTGCACCATTTGTAACAGAATGCCCTTTTTCATTCATGCGCATACGTATATCCCTCACATTCAATATGGATGTTTTACTTTTTATTGTTCCATATTGATGAGAGAGTTATACATAACCGAAACTGCTATTGATTCCAAATAAACATTAGTATTCGATTTATAACAATAACAATAGCCAGTCCGCTTGCTAGCATATGATGCTTCAAATGATATAATGCTGCAACACCTACTCCAAATACGATAATTTCTAATAATACATGTAATATACCTTTTACTTCCCATTCTGCATGTGGAGCTCCAAATAACCCCCAAATGGCAGCAACAACAATCGGAATAATAATAGCAAGTGTAATTTTTATAGCTGTTGTTGTTCCTACTCGAAACCCCCAGTATCCAACAATCCCAAGAATACATAACTCTAGCATAAAACGTAAAGCTATATTAAATTCTTGAAGCATACTACACCTTCTTTTCCTTTTATTCCCCTTCAAATTAATCGTATGATAAATGAACAAAACATACAACAATGTATAAAAAAGAGAGGATTATATAACCCTCTCTTTTTTATCAACACTATTTACTTTCTACAATTAAGGTCACCGGACCATCATTGATTAAAGAAACGTCCATCATTGCTCCGAATTTCCCTGTTTCTACATGCAATCCTTGTTTGCGAACTTCTTCATTAAAGAAATCGTATAAACGCTCTGCATAGTCAGGTTTCGCAGCATCCATAAAGTTTGGACGTCTCCCCTTGCGACAATCTCCGTATAATGTGAATTGCGAAATAGATAGAACTTGTCCTTCTACATCAAGTATAGAATGATTCATCTTTCCGCTCTCATCTTCAAAAATACGTAAGTTTGAAATTTTTTCCGCAATGTAAGTTGCATCTTTTTCTGTATCTTCGTGCGTAATGCCAACTAGTAATGTTAAACCGAACGGAATTTGTCCTACGATCTCACCGTCTACCGTGACAGACGCTTTCTTTGATCGTTGTAAAACAACTCTCATCTTTCTACACTCCCTATTAATGCATCATGCGTCGTACTGCATAAATTTCCGGAACACGTTTAATGCGTTCTACTACTTTTTTCAAATGTTGTAAGTTACGAATTGAGATTGACATATTAATTGTCGCCATCTTATTACGGTCACTTCTACCAGAAACAGCTGAAATGTACGTTTTCGTCTCTGTAACAGCTTGCAGTACTTCATTTAATAAACCACGGCGATCGTAACCTGAAATTTCAATATCAACGTTATACTCAATTTCTTTTTCAGGGCTACCTTCCCACTCTACTTCTAATAATCTTTCTACAGCTTCTTCTGTATGAACATTTACACAATCACGGCGGTGAATCGATACGCCTCGGCCTTTTGTAATATATCCAACGATATCATCGCCCGGAACTGGGTTACAGCATTTCGATAAACGGATTAATAAATTATCAGCACCGCTTACTTTTACACCAGAATCCCATTTTCGAATTTTCATCGGTTTACGAACTTCTTTAACTTCAACAATCTCTTCTTCTTCGCGTTGTTTGCGGAACTTGTCCGTTAGTCGCGTAACAATTTGCGAAGCTGTAATTCCGCTATATCCAACTGCTGCAAACATATCTTCTTCATTTGCAAAGTTAAATTTCTCAGCGACGCGTTTTAAGTTATCAGGCGCTAATACTTCTTTCATCTCATACTCTAGACCACGTACTTCCTTTTCAACAAGTTCACGGCCTTTTTCAATATTTTCGTCTCTACGTTGTTTCTTAAAGAATTGACGAATTTTATTTTTTGCATGAGATGTTTGAGCAAGTTTTACCCAATCTTGACTTGGGCCATAGGAATGTTTCGACGTTAAAATTTCAATGATGTCGCCTGTTTTTAATTTATAATCCAGCGTCACCATTTTACCGTTTACTTTTGCACCAATTGTTTTATTCCCAATTTCCGAATGGACACGATACGCGAAATCAATCGGAACCGATCCAAGTGGTAATTCCATTACATCGCCTTTCGGTGTAAAGACGAATACCATGTCAGAGAATAAATCAATTTTTAATGACTCCATAAATTCTTCTGCATTAGAAGCTTCATTTTGCCATTCTAATATTTGACGGAACCATGTGAGTTTCTTCTCTAGTGTACCTGTTGTTTCTGCTGTTTTTCCTTCTTTATACGCCCAGTGTGCCGCGATCCCGAATTCTGCAATTTCGTGCATTTCTTTCGTACGAATTTGCACTTCAAGTGGGTCACCTTTCGGTCCAATTACGGTCGTATGAAGAGATTGATATAGATTTGCTTTTGGCATTGCAATATAATCTTTAAAACGACCTGGCATCGGCTTCCAGCACGTATGAATAATTCCAAGCACCGCATAACAATCTTTAATACTATTTACAACAACACGTACAGCTAATAAATCGTAAATTTCATTGAACTGCTTATTTTGCAGTGCCATTTTACGATAAATACTGTAAATATGTTTCGGTCTTCCAGAAATCTCAGGTTGAATTGCAACTTCTTTTAATTTCTCACGAATACCAGTCATTACTTCGTCTAAATATTCTTCACGTTCTGCACGTTTACGCTTCATTAAATTTACAATACGATAATATTGCTGTGGATTTAAATAGCGAAGTGACGTATCCTCTAGCTCCCATTTAATAGTACTAATTCCGAGTCTATGTGCTAAAGGTGCAAAGATTTCTAACGTTTCATTCGCTATGCGACGCTGCTTCTCTTGAGGCAAATGTTTCAATGTACGCATGTTATGAAGACGATCAGCTAGTTTAATTAAAATAACTCTAATATCTTGAGCCATTGCAATAAACATTTTGCGATGGTTTTCTGCTTGTTGTTGTTCGTGAGATTTATATTTGATTTTCCCAAGCTTTGTAACACCATCAACAAGCATAGCAATTTCTTTGTTAAATTCCCGTTCAATATCTTCTAACGTAATCTCTGTATCTTCCACTACATCATGTAAGAAACCTGCTGATACCGTAGCTGGATCCATGTGTAAATCAACTAAAATACCTGCAACTTGAATCGGATGAATAATATACGGTTCACCCGATTTTCTATATTGTTCGCTATGCGCATCACGTGCATATTCATAGGCACGTGCCACTAGCTCAATATCTTCATCCGCTAAATATTGACTTGCTTTCTCGAGTACCTGTTCAGCTGTTAGTACCTGCTCATTTGCCATCGAATCACCTTTTATTGAAAATTGACTTTATCTTTATTTAATAGAATAAATTATATTCTATCATTATAACCCAATGATTGTGAATTGTGAAAAGGAAAAGATTTTACTGACATTTCACCATGATTTTTTGTTCAATTATACAAAAGTACCCGCTCCTCTCCAAGAGATTCACGGGTACTTTTTATCACCGTAGTTTTACCTATATAGTGATTAGTATTTTTCTAATACTAATACATCGTAACCATCTAACATTTTACGACCATCTAAGTAAGTAAGCTCTACTAAGAATGCAATTCCTGCTACAACTCCGCCTAGCTCTTCAACTAACTTAATTGTCGCTTCGATTGTTCCACCTGTAGCTAATAGATCATCTGTAATTAATACGCGTTGACCTGGCTTAATTGCATCTTTATGGATTGTTAAAACATCTTTACCATATTCTTTACCGTAGTCAACTGTAATTACTTCACGTGGTAATTTCCCTAATTTACGAACTGGTGCAAATCCTACTTCTAACGCATAAGAAACTGGGCAACCGATAATGAAACCACGAGCTTCTGGTCCTACTACAACATCGATATCTCTTTCTTTTGCGTACTCAACGATTGCATCTGTTGCTGCTTTGTATGCTTTACCGTCATTCATTAAAGGTGTAATGTCTTTGAACACAATACCTTCTTTCGGATAATCCGGTACAATTGCGATATGTTGCTTGAAATCCATATTTCTGAATCCTCCTCAGATCTAAAAGGTTTGTAAATACAAATCCTTTACCCTAACTGTTCTACTTCTTTATGATTACGAATCGTTTCAAACCATGTATATAGTTGCTGATATGTGCTATAAACCAATTCTTTTTCTAATTGTAAGTGGTTCATTTTCTCACGATATGTGTTCGATTCAATTAAATCACGCTTTTGTTTTTTGTCTGCCATAAAAATGACGCCATCTTTTATTGTAACAAATTCTAACTCAAAAAACACCTGTGTCATGAAATTTACTGTATCTTTTGACCAACCTTTATGACGACATAGTTGTTCTCCATATTGTCTTAAAGAAAATGGTGTTTTTTGGTTTAAGAAAGAATAGTACCATTTAAAATGTTCTCTCGTAGGAACTGTACTAAATAAATGGTTATTCTCTTGATAAAACAGCGTATAAATTCGCGCTGGGAATCCTACTTTAAATAACTCACGTAATTCATCTGTTCCTTTTGGCAAATCGAGTAACACGATGTATTGATCATCTAAATGCGTTACTTCTGACGCATGCATAAGCTTTTCTTTATAGTCCTCTAAAGAAAATTTATTCAATACCTCTTCAGAAAAATACACCATTGTTATTTTTTCTTTCGGAAGTTCTGCTAAATTTGCTTCTGCATTACGCATACTACGCCAATCAAATAATTGCCACGCCTCTACAGCAATATCTTGTACCATTAGTTGTGGCTTCTTAAAATTATTCCATTCATTGATGGATGCTTCCCCTATTACAGATACCTTTGCAACTGGAGAGATTTCTTTCGCATATGCACCGAAACCGAATCCAATTGTATCCAGTGTTGCTTGTCCATCACGAAGAGCCATTTTTAAATGAGAGCCATCTGATCCGATTGCGCGAATACTTTCTAACTCTGCATCTTTCACTGCAATACGTGGTTTCGGATTTCCAACACCAAATGGTGCTAACTTCTGCATATCTTCAATTGCCGCTAGCGTTACATCCTCCACTTTACAAAAAACATCAACTGCTGTAATTGGAATAAAATCTTCTTCTGTTAAAATTGCATCTGCCTGTTCATTTAAGCGACGGCGTAATTCATCTACATCATTCATATGTAGCGTCATCCCAGCTGCCATCGGATGCCCTCCGAAGTGTGGCAATAACTCTCTACAATCTGATAAATTTGCAAACAAATCAAATCCTGCAATACTACGCGCTGAGCCTTTTGCTGTTTCTTTTATAGGATCAATGCATAATACAATAGTCGGACGATAAAAACGTTCAACTAATTTAGAAGCGACAATCCCAATTACACCTGGATTCCAACCTTCTTTTGCAAGTACTAATACTTTGTTTTCTTCTGGCGGAAAGTTATTTTCAACTTCAGCGATAGCCTCTTCGGTAATTTGCTTTACAATATCTTTTCGCAGTTTGTTCAGCTCATCAATTTCTTCGGCCAACTCTTTCGCTTCCTCAGGATCATCTGATAATAAAAGGTGTACAGCCGGCGTTGCATCTTCTAAACGCCCGACCGCATTAATACGCGGTGCAATTGAGAAGCCAATACTCTCTTCTGTAATTTCACTTTGCGAAACGTTAGCAACTTTAAACAATGCCTTCAAACCAATATTTTTCGTCATACGCATATGTTTTAAACCGCGTTTCACTAGCAACCTATTTTCACCATGAAGTGAAACTAAATCGGCTACTGTACCGATTACTGCAATCTCTAATAAATGTTCTGGTACACGGCCTAATAGTGCATGCGCAACTTTAAACGCAACACCTACACCAGCTAAATAGTGAAACGGATATAGGCCACCTTCTAATTTCGGATGTATAATCGCAAGTGCTTCTGGCAATTCTGGCGGTGGCTCATGGTGATCTGTAATAATTAGATCTATTCCAAGCTCCTTTGCTACATTCGCTTCATGTACTGCTGCGATGCCAGTGTCAACAGTAATAATCAGTGAGAACCCTGCGCTATGCGCCCAACGAAACGCTTCTTCGTTCGGTCCATACCCTTCTGTAAAACGATTTGGAATGTAAAATTCTACTTCTGCACCTAATTCTTGAAGAGCAAGATATAAAACCGTCGTACTACTTACTCCGTCCGCATCGTAATCACCAAATATTAATATTTGCTCTCCATTTTGAATCGCCTTATTTACACGTTCTACCGTTCTATCCATTCCTTCTAATAAAAATGGATCATGAAATTCTTGATTTTCTGTATTTAAAAAATCTAAAATCTTATCTTCTGTATCTAGTCCTCTACCGAGGAATAATGAAACGACAAGTGGCGATAACTGTAATTTACTTGCTAATTCACTCACTCGCTCGTCATTATATTCTTTTTCTTTCCAACGCGTCTTCGGTTGTAACACGAAATCACCCCTTAACCTGTTTATTATACAAGACAGATTAAGGGGTGACAATATAATGCAAACTACGATGCAATATCTATATACAAAAATGTTAATGATGTTTAATTTGGAGAATACGGATTTATATGCACGAATACATTTTGTACATTCTCTTGTTTCATAAGTATTTCTTTCACATGTTTTCCAATGCGGTGTCCTTCTTCTACAGTAATGTATGGATCTACAGACACTTTAATATCGACAATAACATAATGACCATGCTCCCGTGCATATAAAGAACCAATTTTTTTCACACCATCTACTTGAAGAACTGCTTCTCTAAGCGGAATAACATCCTCCTCATGAAGAACATGGTCAAGCGTTGCATGAATTGCTTCCGCTCCAATGCTCCATGCCATTTTTACAACAAGAAGTGAAACAGCTAATCCTGCAATCGGATCAGCGTATACAAGCCAGTCTATACCAAGCTTACCACCGATTATAGCTGCACAAATACCGATTAAAGCTGCAATTGAAGAAAATACATCCGAACGGTGCTCATATGCATTTGCAATAATTGCATCACTATTTACCCTCTTCCCTAATCGGAATTTATATTGGAACATTCCTTCTTTCACGATAATCGAAAGAACAACAGCAAAAATCGTAATTCCTTTCGGTGGTTCTAGTTCCTGCGAAAAAGCTTTTATAGACGAAATCGCTATCTCGAGTCCCACAATAAATAATAATACCGCAACAATAATCGCTGAAATCGATTCCGCTTTACCATGACCATACGGATGATCTTCATCAGGTGGCTGCTTTGCCGCTCGCAATCCAAAAAGTACAGCTAGCGAACCAATTACATCTGATGCAGAATGCACCGCATCTGCTAACAGTGCTTTACTGTTCCCAATATAACCAATTACCGCCTTTACAATTGCTAATATAATATTACCAACGATCCCGACAATAGCACCAAACTCGGCCTGTTTAAAACGTTCATCTTTTTCCATAATTAAAATCCCTTCTTTTCTTAACCTATCTTTTTATTTTAACAAAAACAGCGATAACACCACCACTTTCTTCCATCTTCTTCCCATCAAAAAGTTGCTATCTTATTGTATCCACAAACGAAAAAAGAGATGCCTCATAAAGAGACATCATCTTTTCTATACTTGCGGTTCAGATTCTACTTTCTCAACCTTCTTCTTGTTTTTACCTCTTTTCAAACGACGGTTTTCAAGCATTAACCAAATTTGAGAGGCAACGAAAACAGAAGAGTACGTACCTACAATTAATCCAACAAGCAACGCAAACGAGAAGTTACGTAGTGACTCACTACCGAAGATAAGCAGTGCAATTACTGGGAGTAACACTGTTAATACGGTGTTAATCGAACGACCAAGCGTTTGGCGAATACTTGCATTTACGATTTCTTCTAGGTCTTTTATATCGCGCACTCGTTTTTTCTGTTTGTATAATTCACGGTTTCTATCAAATGTAACAATCGAGTCATTAATAGAATAACCGATGATTGTTAGTACTGCAGCGATAAACGTTAAGTCTACCTCCAATTGGAAAATACTAAACATAACAACCATAACGAATGCGTCATGTAGTAACGCAAGCACTGCAGATAACGCATACGTAAATCGGAATCGAATACTTACGTATAAAATGATAACTGCAGAAGCAATTAGTACAGCGATAAATGCATTTCGTGCAATCTCTTTACCGATTGTCGGTGAAACTGTACTTATGTTTGGATCCGTACCATATTTATCATGGAAGAATGTTTTTGTTTTCGCAATTTCATCTTTTGATAAAACACCTAATGTACGAACTGCGAAACCTTTATTGTCATCTCCAGTCGGTACAATATTTTCTTCCTTCACATCAATGTTCAACTCTTTAAAATCTTTATGAACATCAGCCACAGTAACTGCTTGTTTTGATTGCAAGTCCATACGTGTACCACTTGCAAAGTCAATACCAAGATTCAACTTGAAAATTGGCAGGATAATTGCACCTGCAATTACAACTACAATTGAGAAGATAAGGAATTTATGACCGATATTTACGAAGTTAATACGATCAAATTTCGTTGGTGGATGTACTACACCTTTTGTTAAAGGAATAATATCCTTTTGTTTCACACCAAAATATCCTGGTTTTTTATCAAAGTAACGGCTCTTTACAAGTAAACCTAGTAAGAAACGAGTACCGAATACGTTCGTAATGAAACCGACTAAAATACTTACAATTAAACTTGTTGCAAACCCTTGGACTGAGCTTGTACCATATACAAATAACACACCTGCAGCTGCAAGAGTCGTAACGTTCGCATCTAGAATTGTTGCTAATGAACGATGGTTACCAGCTCGGAATGCTGACATCATGGACTTACCAATTTTCAGCTCTTCTTTCAATCTCTCGTAAGTAATAATATTCGCATCAACTGCGATACCTACCCCGAGCACTAACGCCGCAATACCTGGCAACGTAAGAACTGCATGCATCCAGTTAAAGACAAGTAATGTAACGAAAATGTATAGACCTAACATAATTACAGCTACAAGCCCTGGTAAACGGTAATACACAAGCATAAATAAGAAAATAAGAGCGATACCAATCGCACTAGCGAAAATTGTTTGATCTAATGCTTGTTGACCAAATTTCGCTCCAACAGATGTTGAATACATTTCTTTTAAATCAACAGGAAGTGCACCTGCATTTAATAAAGATGAAAGTTGTTTCGCACTTTCAACTGTGAAGTTTCCACCTACGATAGATACTTCAGCTTGGTTAAATACTTGGCTTACTGTTGCTGCTGATAAGAACTTCGGATTCGGTTTTGCAGATTCTGCTTTATATGAATCTTTTCCTTCTTCAAAGTCCAGCCAAATCACCATTAAATTCGTTGGTGGTGGCATTTTAGAAATTTTTTCAGTTACTGCACGGAATTTTTCAGCGCTTTTCAGTGTAAGACCTACGCTCGCACGGCCTTGCTCATCAAATGTTTGCTTCGCTCCGCCGCCTTTTAAATCCGTTCCATCCATAAGAAGGTTATCATCCACATCACGGAATGTTAATTTCGCTTGTGTTGATAACATTTCACGTGCTTTTTGCTGATCTTGTACACCAGCAAGCTGTACACGAATTCGATCTTGCCCTTCGATTTGAATGTTCGGCTCACTTACACCGAGAACATTGACACGATTTTCAAGAGCACCTACTGTACTTACAAGTACGTCTCGATCGATTTTATCACCTTTTTTGGCTGGTTTTACTTCATACAGAATTTCAAAACCACCGCGAAGGTCTAGTCCTAGACTAATTCCTTTTGCTATGTCTTTTCCCGCCGCACCAATTACTCCACCGATTAATAAGACGATGAGGAAAAAGGCGGCAATTCTCGTACCACGCTTTGCCATATGTACCCTCTTTCTGCTACTAACACTTTAAATAAATCTCTTACGATTCACTTTTATACGTGTGCATACGCCTAGTTAGTAGACTTCCTTTCTATAATTTTTGCTAGTTCATCACTAGCTGTATAGGTAAGCTTTTACACTACCTAGACTTTCATCATTTATTTTCCTCTTCACTACCTCCTTTATATATAATCTTAGACATAATTATTTCCTCTTTATCAATACATATCATTATACTGCAAAAGGAAGAACAAACCAATTGCAGTCGGTTATTTATTTTCGTACTCATCAAATGACCAAAGTGGCGCTTGGTACGCTTCAACAGTTAAATATGTCATATACTCATTAGCACTTACTCTTAATACATCATTTACCAATTCATATAATCTAACATCACTGTCTATCTTTTTCCACTTTTTCACTTTGAGAAACTTCCAAATATCATCATCTGTCACTCGGTCGTAACCGAACATGTGAAACTCTTCTACTTTACTTTCTAAAACGACTTGTAACTGTCCGCGGTATGATTCTACCAAAGCCTCTTTATCTAACATCTATAACATCTCCTTCTTATTTCAGCACGAAAAAGTCGCTTTAATCCCGCTCTAATGGACAGCAATAACTACTTTCAAGAGCGCTATCATAGTTCACTCTCTTAAATGCTTGTCATTCTTGTCTCGTACGTGCATATAAATTATTGTAAATCATTCCATTGATTTTGAGAAGGTAGGAGAAGAACATGACGAGACAAAGCTTTTTAAAAGGCGCATTTATTTTAATGATAGCCGGATTTATTACAAAAATACTCGGTTTCATCAATCGTATAGTAATGGCACGTATTTTAGGTGAAGAAGGCGTTGGTCTTTATATGATGGCCGTTCCTACATTCATTTTAGCAATTACATTAACACAAATCGGTCTTCCTGTCGCAATCGCAAAATTTGTAGCAGAAGCGGAAGCTGTGAACGATAAACAAAGAGTTAAAAAAATATTAACTGTATCACTAGCTGTTACATCCGTTATTAGTATCATATTAACAATCGGAATTATGTTCCTCACACCTATTTTAGCAAAAACATTATTAACCGACGAAAGAACGTACTATCCATTAATAGCCATTTTGCCCGTCGTTCCTGTTATTGCCATTTCTTCTGTTTTGCGCGGTTACTTTCAAGGGAAACAAAATATGAAACCTAGCGCTTATGCACAAGTTCTAGAACAAGTTGTCCGCATTACCATTATCGCTATATGCATTCAATTATTTTTACCTTACGGCGTAGAATATGCTGCAGCCGGTGCTATGTTATCAGCTGTTCTCGGTGAAGTTGCATCCTTATTATTTTTACTCACGTTATTTCAGCGCGAAAAACATTTATCAATACGCTCTGGATTTTTCACTACTGTAAAGGAGAGCAAAGGAACATTTTATTCCCTTATGGATATAGCTCTTCCCACTACAGGAAGTCGTTTAATCGGCTCCGTTTCATATTTTTTTGAACCTATTGTCGTTATGCAAAGCTTAGCAATCGCTGGTGTCGCTGCTTCTGTTGCAACCCAGCAATACGGCATGTTAAACGGTTATGCATTCCCGCTCCTATCACTACCCGCCTTTATTACATACGCTCTTTCTACAGCGCTCGTCCCTTCTATTAGTGAAGCGATGGCAAAAAGACAACATAAATTAGTGGAGCACCGCTTACAACAAGCACTTCGAATTTCATTAATTACCGGGGGATGGTCTGTCGTTATATTATATGTATTCGCTTCTCCTGTTTTAACTCTTATGTACGGATCAGACAGCGCAACAGCATTCATTCAACTTCTTGCACCTTGCTTTTTATTTCATTATTTCCAAAGTCCACTGACCTCTGTTTTGCAAGCTTTAAACTTAGCAAGAGCTGCAATGATGAATACATTTATTGGCGCCACCGTGAAATTAATTGTTATTTTTGTACTAGCCTCAAGGCCAGAATTTCAAATGATGGGAGTTGCTCTCGCTATCGCTGCAAATATTGTAACAGTAACATTTCTTCACTACGCTACTGTTTTAAAAAAGATTACATTTACCATTTACGCAAAAGACTATATTTTCGGCGGACTTGCCATCGGTATCGCAGGCGCCTTCGGTTTTTATATTCATAAATATATTATTTTCTCTCATTCCCTCGGCATACAAACATTATGGGAAATCACTTTAACAACAATTGTTTATATCGTACTTCTCTTCACCTTCAAACTCATTCGAAAAGAAGAGTTAAGTCGTCTCCCTATCATTCGTAAACTTTCATTTTTGAAATAAGTTGAAACTTTAATCAGTGGGGTAATCTCCACTGATTATTAGTTAAACTAATCATTCTTACTCTTTCAAAGAATAAATCTCTAATTTTCTTTTACATCAACAAAAAATTTTCCGTTTTGAAAACTACAGTATAAAATTTGTGTCACATCGTTATAACCTAAGTTTTTTAATTTCTCAATAAGCCATTCATCTGTATGTTCAATCATTTGTAAATGACTAGATTGAATTTCTCCATCAATAATAAGAGGAAGAGTAAACTGCAATACATCCTGTTTATTTTTTTGTTTTTGAAAGACAGATAACTTCCCAGACGGTTCCAAAATAGCATATTCTACATCCCGAATATCTCCAACTCCTTGCTCCCTTAATTGCATCATTAAATCATCTATATTATAACGTTGCTTTCTCATCTTCTTTTCATCAATCTTCCCCGCGTTTACAAGAATAGCCGGCTCACCTTCTATTAAATGCCGAAAGCGTTGATACTTTAGGGAAATGACTGACAAAATAATTTGGATGCACATAAGAAAAGTCATCGGAATTAATTGATGCCAAAGTGATTTATCGGTATTTTCAATTGCTACTACAGCCATTTCTCCAAGCATAATAAATACGACTAAATCTAATACACTTAGCTCTCCTATCTCACGTTTACCCATAAGACGAAAAATAATTAAGATGATGGTATACAAAAGCATTGTCCGTCCAATTATTGATATCCATTCCATTTCTACATCTCCTTTTTTACGTATAGACTCCCCTATAAAAAAGAAACTAGTCTAACTTAGACAAAAGGAAAATATGCTTGTATTAAAAAGGGGGAATGTATAAATGGATGGAACGAAAAAATTATCCACTGCAATCGGATTCGGTATTACTACACTATTAATTCTCGCATCTCTTACTAGCATGATTATGGCTCTTTTATTAAAGTTTACGAATATAAACGAAGGGACATTAGCCGTTACTATTTTTATACTCGCTCTTTTATCTATGCTTATGTCTGGTTTTATTGCTGGCAACAAAGCACAGGGGAAAGGGTGGCTGGTAGGTCTCACAACAGGTCTCACGTTCACTATACTCGTTTTTCTAGTTAACTATTTAGGCTTTTCTCAAACTTTATCGAACTCACAATTACTTTATCAATTAGCATTAATGGGGGCGAGTACACTCGGTGGTATTTTCGGTGTAAATATGTCAAAGCAAAGTAACTAAAAAAGGCCCTGCACATTTCATGCAGGGCCTTCCACATTAGTTTTTCACAACTTCACGAATCGCATTGCGATCGAAAGTTAAGTGTGAACCACCAGATTTAATAACAATTTTCGTGTCATCTACTGATTCGATTGTACCGTGTAAGCCACCAATTGTTATGATAGCATCACCTTTTGCTAATTCGTTTTGCATTTGAGCAACTGCTTTTTGACGCTTTTGTTGCGGGCGAATTAATAAGAAATAGAAAATCGCAAACATCGCAACAATCATAACGATATTCATCATACCTGCATTCATCTTTTGTTCCTCCTTTTAAATTATGTATTAGAAGTTTTTAGCATTCGGTTTATTAAAGCCATACTGTTCAAAGAATTCTTCGCGGAAATCGCCAAGACGGTCTTCACGAATAGCTTGTCTCACCTGCTCCATTAAGTTTAACAGAAAATGAAGGTTGTGATAAGACGTTAAACGAATTCCGAACGTTTCATCACATTTCATTAAGTGACGAATGTACGCACGAGAGTAATTTTTACATGTATAGCAATCACAATTTGGATCAAGCGGACCGAAGTCTCTTGCAAATTTCGCATTTTTTACAACTAGACGACCTTCACTTGTCATACATGTACCATTTCGAGCGATACGAGTTGGAAGTACGCAGTCAAACATATCAATACCACGAATTGCACCATCGATTAATGAGTCAGGAGAACCTACTCCCATTAAGTAACGTGGCTTATTATCTGGAAGAAGTGGTGTTGTAAACTCAAGTACACGGTTCATAATATCTTTCGGCTCACCTACAGATAAACCACCTACAGCGTAACCAGGGAAGTCCATTGAAACAAGGTCTTTTGCACTTTGACGACGAAGCTCTTCGTACTCCCCGCCCTGTACAATACCGAATAAACCTTGATCTTGTGGACGTTCATGCGCTTTTAAGCAACGTTCTGCCCAACGGCTTGTACGTTCTACAGACTTCTTCATATATTCAAAAGTAGCTGGGAATGGTGGACACTCATCAAATGCCATCATAATATCTGAACCTAATGCATTTTGAATTTCCATCGCTTTTTCTGGTGATAAGAATAATTTATCTCCATTTAAGTGGTTACGGAAGTGAACGCCTTCCTCTTCAATACGACGGAAGTCACTTAAACTGAATACTTGGAAACCACCAGAGTCTGTTAAGATTGCACGATCCCAGTTCATAAATTTATGCAAGCCGCCTGCTTCACGAATAATTTCATGACCTGGACGTAGCCATAAATGATACGTATTACTTAAAATAATGCCAGAATCCATTGCTTTTAATTCTTCTGGTGACATTGTCTTAACTGTCGCAAGTGTACCAACTGGCATAAATGTTGGTGTATCAAATGAACCGTGCGGTGTATGCACACGACCTAAACGGGCACCCGTTTGTTTACATGTCTTAATAAATTCATAACGAATTGCTGTCATAACTTACTCCTTTTATTTGTTTCTCATTTTAGCGTGAGATGCAACGAACATTGCATCACCGAAGCTAAAGAAACGATATTTTTCTTTTACTGCTTCATTGTAAGCATGAAGTACATTATCTCTATTTGCAAATGCACTTACAAGCATGATTAATGTTGATTTCGGCAAGTGGAAGTTTGTAATTAAACCATCAATTGCTTTAAATTCATATCCCGGATACATGAAAATATCTGTCCATCCAGAAGCGGCGCAAAGCTTACCGTTATGATCTGTTGCAATTGTTTCTAACGTACGAGTTGATGTCGTACCTACAGTAATAATACGTCCACCATTCTCTTTTACACGATTTAATAATGCCGCTGTCTCTTCAGACATATGGTAATATTCTGCGTGCATATGGTGTTCTTCAATCGTATCTGCAGAAACTGGTCTAAATGTTCCAAGTCCTACGTGAAGTGTAATGAATGCTAACTGAACGCCTTTTTGCTTTAACTTCTCAAGTAACTCTTCTGTAAAGTGAAGTCCCGCAGTCGGCGCTGCTGCTGAACCAATTTCTTTCGCATATACTGTTTGATAGCGATCGCGATCTTCTAGCGTCTCTTTAATATATGGAGGAAGTGGCATTTCCCCAAGTTCATCTAAAATTTCATAGAAGATGCCGTCATATGAAAATTCAAGCTGACGTCCACCTTGATCTGCAGTTCCTGTGCAAGTTGCTTTTAATTTTCCTTCGCCAAAAGAGATAACAGTTCCTTCTTTTACACGTTTCGCTGGCTTTACAAGCGTTTCCCACTTATCGCCCTCTTCTTGTTTTAAAAGAAGTACTTCAATGTGTGCGCCTGTATCTTCTTTCACACCATGCAAACGAGCAGGCATAACTTTCGTTTCATTTAAAACTAAACAATCCCCCTCATGTAAGTAGGAAAGAATGTCCGTAAAATGTTTATGCTCAATATCACCTGTTTCACGGTCTAACACCATTAATCTTGATGTTTCACGATCTTCTAACGGGACTTGTGCAATAAGTTCTTCTGGTAAATGAAAATCAAACAGATTTATATCCATAGCTATATCCACCTATTTCTTATTTGAATCGATTTATTATATACATAATAAAAGATAATACAATACTTAACACAATACATGTAATGATAGGAAAATAAAAGGTAACGTTTCCTTTTTTAACAAAAATATCGCCTGGAAGCCTTCCAATGAACTTCCAAGCTAATCCAACAACAATGAGTAAGATCCCCGCTGTAATAAGCAGCTTTGGCATCTCCGTCATACTTTTGGTATCTCCATTCCGAAATGTTCATACGCAAGCGGCGTTACAATTCGGCCCCTTGGCGTTCGTTGTAAAAAGCCAATTTGTAATAAATACGGCTCATACACATCTTCAATCGTATGAGATTCTTCTCCAATTGTTGCTGAAACCGTTTCTAATCCAACTGGACCACCACGGAATTTCTCAATAATACCAAGCAGTAATTTATGATCAATATGATCTAAACCTAATTTATCTACTTGCAGTAGCTCTAATGCCATTTGTGTAATTTCCATCGTAACCGTTCCGTTACCACGAACTTGCGCGAAATCACGTACACGTCTTAAAAGACGATTTGCAATACGAGGTGTACCACGAGCACGCCTTGCAATTTCTAGTGCAGCTAACGAATCAATTTCAACTTCGAATACTTCTGCTGTACGTTCAACAATCGCAGAAAGCTGATCTACTGTGTAATACTCTAACCTTGAAAGTACACCGAATCGGTCACGAAGCGGCGCTGATAATGCTCCGGCGCGTGTCGTTGCTCCAACTAATGTAAATGGCGGTAAATCTAGGCGTACAGAACGTGCTGAAGGCCCTTTTCCAATTACGATATCAAGGCAAAAGTCTTCCATTGCAGGATACAATACTTCTTCAATTGATCTATGCAAACGATGAATTTCATCAATAAATAATACATCTCCTGGCTGAAGCGCTGTTAATACAGCAGCTAAATCTCCTGGTCTTTCAATTGCCGGACCTGAAGTTGTTCTAACATTAACGCCCATTTCATTAGCAATAATATTCGCAAGCGTCGTTTTACCAAGACCTGGTGGTCCATATAAAAGCACATGATCTAACGTTTCTTCACGCATTTTCGCCGCTTCAATAAATACTTCTAAATTATGTTTCGCTTTATCTTGGCCAATATACTGACGGAGCGTCTGTGGCCGTAATGAATATTCTAAATCCGAATCTTCATATGCAGATTCCCCTGAAAGGAGACGTTCGTCCATTATACTCACCTCTTACCATTTAGTAAAAGACTAAGTGCCTTTTTAATATACTGATCCGTCGTTAATGATTCTTTTAATAACTCTGGTACAACGCGAGAAACTTCGCGTTCTGCGTATCCAAGTGCGCGCAGAGCTTCCAGTGCCTCATCAAGCTCAGCTGATGTACCTTTCTTCTCATCAAAACGTTCTGTGTCTGAGAATAAATCAACAAATGCATCTGGTACGACATCTGCTAGTTTTCCTTTTAAATCTAAAATCATTTGGCGTGCTGTTTTCTTTCCGACGCCTGGGAATTTCACTAAAAACTTCTCATCTTCATGCTCAATCGCTTGAACGACCTGTCCTGTTTGACCAGAAGCTAAAATTGCAAGAGCGCCTTTTGGCCCAATGCCAGACACGCCTAACAACTTTGTAAATAATAAACGCTCTTCACGTGTTTTAAACCCGTAAAGTGCCATAATATCTTCTCTCACATAATGATATGTATAGACACGGATTTCTTGCTTACTTCTTTGAAATACATACGGATTCGGTGTGAAAATTTGATAACCAATTCCATTATGATCAATTACGACATATTCCGGCCCTACATACTCCACGTAACCTGTAACATATTCAAACAAAATACGATCTCTCCCTCTTAAATCATGTATTCCATTTTAACATATTTAATGATAGAAAAGCGAGACTGCCCCAACAAATGTTCTCCACTTGAAACTTCTGTTATTTTCCATTGACAGAAAGGTTAAAGCACCTTAATATACAGAGGTCGATAATGATTATCAATACTAATTAAAGGGGTTACATCAGGATGAAACGTAAGCTATTTATTTTATTTACTATTATGCTTGTTGTTCTTTCTATCGTTGGCTGCTCTTCTCAAAAAGAAGAATCGAAAGCAAAAGAACAACCGAAAACAAAAGTTGTAAAACATGCTAAAGGTGAAGCAACAATTCCAGTAAATCCAAAGAGAATTGTTGACTTATCTGGATCAACAGAAGAACTATTACTTCTTGGACACAAACCTGTTGGTACAGCAAATACATATAAAGATAAAATCCAAAATCACTTAACAGATAAGTTAGATGGAGTAAAAGCAGTAGGTTGGTACTGGGCACCTAAAGTTGATTTAGAAGCTGTTACTGCTTTAAAACCAGACTTAATTATTTTAAACAACCGTCAATTAAAAATTTATGATCAACTAGAAAAGGTTGCACCTACAGTTGTTCTAGAAACAAACTTAGAAGACTGGCGTGGTAAATTTAAAGAAGTAGGTAAGCTATTTGGCGAAGAGAAGAAAGCAGACAAATGGATTGCAGACTACGATAAGAAAGCAGACTCTTTATCTAAAAAAATTAAAGAGAAAACAAAAGATGAGAACTTTATGTTCGTTGCAGTTACACCACAAAACTTCCGCGTATACGGCAGCTTCGGATACGGTGACATCATCTTTAATGACTTAAAACTTCCAGCAACAAAAGGTACAGATTTAAAACAGACAATGGCGCAAGTATCGCTAGAAGGTCTTGTTGCATTCCAACCTGATCAAATGTTTATTGTAAACTTTGGCGGCGAAGCTGATAAAGTTTACGAAGACTACAAAAACAGTGCCGTTTGGAAAGACAATAAAGCTGTGAAAAACAATCATGTATATGAAGTATCAAACGAAATCTTCAATACGAAAGCATTCAATCCAATCGGAAAAGATATGCTAATCGATGAAATCGCAAAAGAAATTTTAGCTAAGAATAAGTAAGAAAAAGCAGCTCACCATGAGCTGCTTTTTTTCTTATTTTGCACTGCGTATTGCTTCATTTTTTCAATCGTTCTCACAAAACCTTCTTTTGATTTAATCCGAATACCACGCTTCAATTTCGCACGCTCATAACTCTCAAGCTTTTTCATATCAATTTGGAAGAAGGAGTGAATCGCATTATCACTTTTCGGTACACCTTTGAAAATTTGTAATATCCCTTCCTCTGACACGCCAAAATAACCGCTCGTTTTTAATAACGGAGAAATATCATCAACTTTCTTTTGCAATACAATTTGTACATCATCACGATCAACGAGCTGCCATTCTTTATACTGCTGTAAAAACTTTTCTAAATCCACCACTTTTTCTGTAAGTATTTCCTCACTTACTTCTCCATCAACATACATACGCTCTAATAAAATTGTAACTTCGGGTTCTTTTTTCGTTACTTCTGGTACTGGCCCTTCCGCCTTCACATTCGTTTCATAAACGAAACAAAACATCATAACGAAAGCTTGCACCGCAATCAGTATCCATTTCATTTCCGTTCACCTCTTCTAGGCAAAATCAAACTTTCATTAGTAGTTTTTCCGGAAATGGGGGTTTTATCCATATTACATTTCTTTCGAAAAAATAAAAAATGCAGATAGGTATTTACCTCATCTGCATGTATCATTTACTTTTATATAAAATGAAAGACGCCTGCAAAGCAGGCGTCTTGATGCGTTTACGGCGAGAGACCAGGCGACCACATTCGCGTGTTTAGCACTTAAGCATATCTCTCGTCTTACGTAAATTAGCTCATCGCTTTGTTAATATAACATTAATAAAGTATAAGTGCAACATGTTTATAAAAATATCTTATTTCCTCTTTCATCCAAATTATTTTATGTAAATTATAAATTGATAATTGTAATATATATTACAATAGATATAAAAGCGAAATCATAATAAGTAGGGGATGAATATTGTGAAAAAATAAAGGATGAACGTCTCATTCTTCAAACGTTAAAAAACATACGTATGGCCTTTCTTTTTCAATACATTGGGGTAGTTGAGATTTTAGGCTATATCGGATTCACTGAAGGAATTGATCAAATTACGAAATCTCCATTATGGCTATTATTTATGCTTACGAGTATTTTACTTGCTTATTTACAGTTAAGTGTTTCAATCGATGTAGAAGAAGGCGAAAAGGACATAAAATTAACCCCTTATTACAAGCTTGTTTTACGCTCTCTTCTTATTGGAATTATTATTACTATTATTTATCTCATTTTCATTCCTGAAAGACCTCTATTTAAAGCTATTCTAACAGGTAGTGTTTTCCTCATATGCTTTTTAGTTTCTTACTCCGTTAGTTATTTTATTAAAAAACGTCGTTTACAAGACAACGATGAATGAAGAGGAAGGGCTATCCCTTCCTCTTTTGTTTTGCTATCGCATAGTACCAGTTAAACCGTAACGAATGTCTCGGAACATATTTCCTATATCACGATTAAAATCGTTTGTAACTGTACCGTTACGTAGGCGTGTGCTCATTGCATCGACACGAGTAAACATATCATTTCTTACAGAAACATAGACATTTCTGTTTCCAACTTCATTTACAACAGCTTGACGAATTTCGTTCGCCATCGCCGTTTCATTTGTCACTGTATTACGCGGTTTTACCGCAATCGCCACATCGTTTCCATATACAACTGTAGACACACGGTCCACGTTATTCATACGTTTCACACGATTTGTAATTTTTTCTGCTGTTTTACCATCATTGTTAATGTATGAATTATTCATTGTAATATTACGTGTTGGATGTGGATTAGCAATTTGACCGTTGTAATTTACATCTCGGTAATAATTGTTATATCCTGTATCGTTACGACCATTTCTATATGTTACATAATCTGTATAGCGATCATTACGCGTTACATTATCACGATACTGGTGTGTATCATTATAAGATGTACGCTCGTAATTGTAGTTACGTCCATCCATTGCATTGTTATCTTTTGGTGTACCACATGCAGCTAATGCACTGGTAACTAACAAAGAAGCAGCAATCACTTTTACTTTCGTATTCAATACAAAAACCCCCTCTGTTAGAATGAGCTTCTCTTCTGAAAAGCTCCCTCTTATGATGAGTAACAGAGAGGGTTTTTACACTGTTAATATTTCACTGGGAATTTTCTAGCACTTCATAAAAACCCTTCATTTCCTTAATTAACACGCATGCAAAAAAGGCGGAAATACTCCCGCCTTTTTAAACTTCTTCTTCGGCCTCTTCTTCTGAAATGGGCTCTCCAAATACATTTGGTGGATCTGGTTGATAATACATCGTTCCTGGCTGTGGTGCATATGCAGATTGAGTTGGTTGATAATATAAAGGATTCGCATATTGCGGACCGCCTGGTTGTGGACTATATAGTCTACTTTCTCCTCCGCATCCACAATCTTCCTCACCCTGCACAAGCGGCGGCATATTATTATCCATTGGCATCATATTCGTGTTTGGCATAGACGTATATTGCGGTCCAAACGGCGCCCCTTGCTGATATGGCATTTGATATGGATTTGGTTGTTGATAATATGGATTCGGCGGCATCATAGGCTGTTGATACGGCATTTGATATGGC
>NZ_JAKUFQ010000081.1:0-26349 GCF_022663475.1 Bacillus cereus group sp. BfR-BA-01382 | reverse complement strand
AATGATTTTCGCGAAATTCTGATTAAGTAACTTCCCTTGATTACTTTCTGTTATGACAGTCGCCCTTGTACCTACAAAGCTAATTACAATATCACCTCTATATGCAAGATAATCACTTTGCGAATTCTCATTCTTTTTCACATATTCGTCATCTAGATGTGTTAGATCAAAATTCAAATCATCAAATGTATAAAATATATTGTTATTAAGCTCCTCATCAGGGATTCTTGAAATATTTTGACCTACTTTAATTATTGCAACCTCATCTATTTTCACGCCGCCCCTCCTTTTGTAATTCTTATAAATTACTTAATGACAAATTTAACATTACCATGTGAATTACACAAAAACAAGTAATTCTTTAAAATTACAAAAATACAATGAATCAAAAAAGATTTATACTCATAATTACTGAAAATATTAATGTTATTAAATATTAGATGAATCCTTATTTTTTAGTAAATGAAAAACAACCATTTTAAACAAAGATTAATCAAAATGGTTGTTTTTCATTTATTAATTTGATTTTCATAAAAAATATTGATTAAAATTTTTGTTCAAACATTGATACGGAAGGTTTTTTTAAAAATTATGCCGTCATTTTGATGGAACTTTATTATAAATGATTAAACTATTTTCAAAACATCGCACCTTCATTTCAAATTTACCATTTCTCAAGAAAAATTCATCAATATCCTATAACAGTAGTATTAACTTCATTGACAATCTCATTAGATATTGTACTTATCGGTAGTAAATAGACTTTATTTAAACGAGGATTAAATATCCCTAAATTCTCAATTTGTTTGAATTCGGAATGAATAGAATGAACACCCATTAAATAATATATAAGCAACTGTAAAGTATTTTTATTAGTCGGATCTTTCTTTGAAACTTTAAAATCCCATAAAGTCGTTTCAGTTAAAAAATCACCATCTCCACTTGATATAAGCTGAGTATAACCACCTTCAAAAGTGAAACCATCTTTTACAATCGGTCCATAATTATCGTTAAAAGTCCTACTACGCTCTACCATATTTCTAATATTAGAAATAGTAGAGAAATCTGGCTGAATAGTATGTGGCTTATAACTTGCAATACCAGCTCTAAAAGCAGTATCAAACCCTACCAATTTGCACGCATTCTCTATTGAATTATCATCAAGACCACTAATTCCGTTTAATAATTCTTCAGCACAATCGCTCTCATTAACCCTCGATGCACCTCTAAGAGAAATTTTAAAAGCTTTTTCTAAAGAAGTTCCCATAGTAAACCGAGTAAGATAATCAACAGCTAGTCCAATCAAAGTACTATGTATATTTTCTTCTTCATACAAATCAATACCATCATGTAATTCGATAATATTGAAATCTTTAGGTTTAATATACCCACCTCTTGGCTGTTTAACTTTAGAAATCCTCTGAGTAACTGATACCATAAAAACACCTCTTTTTTGGTATGTTATTTTCATTTTCTTTAATGGTCTGATGCAAAAAGCTCAAAACAATTATTACAGTTTTTTCAATTTCTTTATCTAATGGTGCTATAAGCACATGCTTTAGTTATTTTTGGTGTAGTGAAGTATCTTACATTAAAAATTAAACAATTATATTTTTAATTTCGTCCTAACTTTAGAACGGGCTTATGCTTCTTTTCTCACTTTTAATATGGCATGTTCATTTAGAAAGCCATAATCTTTAGCATTTTCTACAAACCGCCCTTCATTACCTCTTCTTAAATTATCAAGTATATTTTGGGTAGCATCTGTAATATTTATCTCTTTGTTATTTTCCCTTTCTTCAATAGCTTGTTTAATTTCGCTCATTAGATCCGCTATTTCATGTTCTTCACTAATATTTACAGTGGATTCAGCTTGTTGTTTCTGTAATAAACGTTCATCCAGTGCAACCGTAATATGCCTACTTAAGAATGTTAAACCACCTACACCCAAAACAACACAAACAGCTAATGGACTATTCCTTGAAATACTTTTAATATCTAAAAATCGTTTATTCTCTTCAACATATAAAGTTTTATCTATAAAGTCTCTACAAATAATTTCGACACTATTGTCATTTGGATCATAAATACCAATTATAGGTCTAATCAGATTATCAAAAGTTGATTTAAAAGTATTAAAATATCCTATTATATTAGATGGCGTTTCATTAATATCTTTAATATCATTTGCAAGGATACTTTCTTTTACAATAGCGATACTTATAAAATCAGATTCCATTTTTTGATAAGATGAAATTACCTTAACAGTACTGGACTCTAAAGAATTGGCTAATTTTTTCCGATCTATTTTTTTATTCTGTTCGGTATTTCTTACTTCTTCTTGACCCGATTGATTGAGGTTTTCATTTGCCAAACTAATAATTTTTTCTTTTATTGCGATCATTGTAGTGTTCGGGCTTATAGAAAAAGTTATCAAACCACTTAACTTCTCTTTATTCAAACTCTTTACTTTGTATTCACTTAGGGTCTCATTCACTTTCCTAAATATCTCAAACATACAATTTATTTTTATTAATTTTTCATTCGGGAACATTCCTATGGGTTTTCCCAAATGATATAAGGTTTTTGCATCTCTCTCATTTCTAAGATTTAAAATGCCAAGATTTTTATAGATGTTATTTAACTTAAAAGATTCATCTATTATGAATATATTTTCTAAATCTGTTCCTTTATTAATGTAACTTTCAATAGTATTTAACAACTCATTCTTATAATAACTTCTTGATAAGTTTTCAATAAAGGATGAAATTTGCCAAGATGATAAAAGTTTTTCCCCATCTCTTTTCATTTCTAAATTAACTCTATAATCACTTTCAACAACAACCTTATTATAAGCATCCATCTTAAAACAATCTCCCTTATTTAATTATCTTTTTTCACACTTTTTAGCACCTCTTGTAACACTTCTTTTTTAGCTAATCTAACTTCATCTTTTAATCTTTTTTCATATATTTTTTCTTTTTGTTCTTCTTTCTTTTCATTAAGTCTAATGTTTACGAATAAAAGACCTAGATTTAGTATCATAAGTGTCCCATTAGAGATAAAATTATCAACTATAGGTGTAATAATGTTATTTTTTAAAACGTCTATATTTGTTAACCATCCTACTGTTAAGCCTAATCCTATCGCCAATATCAACAGTATGTTACTTAACCAGGAATTCCAGGATTTTCTAAACTTATTTTCTGAAATTGTAGTCAATCCAGCTGATAAAGCATAAAAAAAAGTGAACACTGAAACACCATTTTTAAAATTCGCACCCATAATATTTGAATCAGGATATACCATATTAACGATAGCCATCACTATTAATACGTATCCTATAGTCGAAATCAATTTATCACCTTTAGTCATTAAAACACCGCCCTTATATACCAATGCTCCCTATACATTGTTTTTGGAATGATAAATTTTTTCATTTGACCTCGGCATCTATTACGGTATTATGGTAATTGAATTATATTTTCACATTCCTTTTAATTCCTCTTTTCTTACCTCTCCTCTAGTTGCATCTGCCATTCTAGTCTGATTGATCATTACTTTTACAATCGAGATTTAAATTTTAAAGAACATCTTTATCTACCTAATAGCAAGCTTCTTACCAAAATAAATGATTGCTACCAGCTTAAAAAACAAAATTTTATCTTCTTATCTTTTTTATTCCTTCGGAATTCATCCACATTGCATATAATTCCTTATTAATCCATATATTAACTTCATTTTACATTAACGCCTTTAAAACATAAATACATTTCTATTATGATTATTTCCATTTACTTAAGGACGTTAAGTAAATGGAATATGTTATCAAAAGCGGACTAATGAAAGATATGGGTTTTAAGCTCTAATATAGTAAAATCTTCATTCAAAATATCCCTAAACTTGCAGAAGACTTATTTTTAAATCATAATATCGCAATAAACTTTTATAACGAATAGCATAAAAACTATATTATTGATTTCCTTTGATACAATATTTTGTTTAAATTAAAGAAGGAGGGGATATTGATGGAGGAACAATATATCAAAAAATTAGATAAAATTCTAAATCAATTTATTTTGCAATCCAAGAAATTTGTAGATTATTCATGTTTCCCCTATGGAACACATGACCTTTTATCTTATAACGTCACATCCGTAAAGCTTACATATGATTTTGAGTACTTTTCTTTTACTAAAAGTACTAAGACACTAATAAGTATCCGACATTTATTAAAAGCTGGGCACAATGAAGATGTAATGATGTTAGTACGAAGTATTTTTGAAAATTATTTAAGTACTCGATATCTACATGAAAATGAACACAAACTTGATAACTTTATTAAAAACCCTATAAAAGTTGCGTTAGCCTTTTATAATGTTCAATCAGATGGGGTACTAGTAAACCGAAATCAGGAGGAGGTTGGAAAGCAAGAAAACCCGAGTACCTTTAAAATGGGCTTAGATAAGAAATATTTTACTCACTTCTATGATGTATTATCTCGATTCAGCCATTGTAATTTTGGACTTATTGACTACTATCAAGAAAATCTCAATTTTACAATTTCTAAAAATAATGAACCATTAATGATTCGATTATTTGTAATTTTCACCTTCACTAAAATTTTCGAATTGGTTGTTACTGTTGAAGGAGAAGAATTTATTAATGAAAGAACTGAAAAGATTTGCTATCAACTTGTAGAAGATTCTATTATGTTACAAGAAAAAATAATGGATTTTCTCATTGCTCGATTTAATGATAATACAGAAGAATTTCTAAAATACCATAACAAACGAATGAAAAGTTTGTTAAAAAATATGAAAAAATCACTAAAAGAGGAAGTCGGAAGTATAAAAAAATAAAAAGGATGGCATTTTTTCGCCGCCTTTTTTTATTGAATTCCTTGTAAATTTATCCCGATAAGAATAGAATCACTAGTTAAATTCTAACCAAACACCAATTCTCATACTTAAAAAGAAGCATAAGTTTGCCGCAAACAAAAAGAACCATAAGCTTGCCGTTCCGGCAAACTTATGGTTCATATCACAATACAAAATAAAAAACCACCAAATATGTATTGGTGGAGACGGTGGGAGTCGAACCCACGTCCAAAAATATCGGCACTTAAGCTTCTACGAGTGTAGTCGATATATTAGCATTTCGCGAACTCTTCGGCCTATCGACAGGCTTCCAAGTTGCTAGTCTGATTGTTCTCTTCCTTCGCCCTCAGACGGCGAACTCCGGCGTAGTCCACTTAGTTTGAGTCCCTTACCCTACCACATGGACGATGGAGGGAGGAACCTTTAGTGCAATTAAGCAGCTAAAGAAAGATTGTTTTGTTTGCCAATTATAGGCTTTGACGTTTTAACGAGGCCGATCCCCTCGACTCGCAACCTAAGCTCGAACTATCCCTGTCGAATCCGTAACGTCCCCATGATAAAAATGGAGCATACGAAGAAAATATCGTGATAGCTACTAAGAGCTGTTTTTCAATGTGCAACAACCTTACATAAGTTATTATATCATACGCGCGCCGTTTTACAAATGTAAATATCTGTATTACATCTTTTGGCGATCACGGAACACGCGTGCAATTTCACGTTTCGCTTCTTTCTCTTTTAAATCGTGACGTTTATCATATTGTTTCTTACCTTTTGCTAAACCAAGTGCCATTTTTGCAAATCCATTTTTCAAATAGATTCTAAGTGGAACTAATGCGTAACCTGTTTCTTTTGCAGCGCCCGCTAGCTTATCAATTTCTTTTTTATGAAGAAGTAATTTTCTCGTACGAAGTGGATCATGGTTGAAACGATTCCCTTGTTCGTATGTATTAATGTGCATATTATGAACCCATACTTCACCGTTATGTATACGTGCAAACGCATCTTTCAAGTTCACGCGACCAGCGCGAATCGACTTAATTTCCGTTCCTTGAAGGACAAGCCCTGCCTCGTATGTTTCTTCGATGAAATAATCATGAAATGCTTTTTTATTTTGTGCAATAACCTTACCTGTACCCTTTGGCATATAACGTCCCTCCTCTATTTTTACTATTGTAACAAATGTTAATAAAAAGCGAAAGTGGCTCGCTCAGAATGTGAGGTGGATGGAGCTTCTGACCTTGAGGCGCTCTTTGCCTCTCGGGAAGAAGTGAAGCCGCCGAACATTCTAGCCACTGTAGCTAGATTCCAACAAAAAGAAAAACGGCCTCGCTTTTCATCAAAGCGAAGCCATCCTTTTCTTACTTACGCTTTTTCTTTTTCTTCTTGAATCCTGGTACGTTTTCGAAGAATCCTTTTTTCTTCTTGCCATTACCATCTTTTTTCCCTGGCTGACTAGCAGACGTGGATGCTGTTGCTGATGCGGATCCTCTTCCTGTGCTTTTACCTTTGCCACCACGGTCAAACTTTCTACCTGTGCCACGTTCACCGCCGCGCTCATTACTGCGCTCGCTACGTCCACCGCGTTTCTTTCTGCCTGTTCTTGGCTGCTCGATAACGACTGGACGATCTTTGAACTTACGACGAGGTGTACCTTTCATGCCAACGATTTCAAAGTCGATTGCACGCTCGTCTTTATTTACGTTAATAACACGAATTGTAATTTCGTCACCGATGCGGAATACGTTTCCTGTACGCTCTCCGATCATAGCGAAATGCTGCTCGTCATAACGGTAGTAATCATCCGTTAAGTAGCTAACGTGTACAAGACCTTCAATTGTATTTGGAAGCTCTACGAATAAACCGAAGTTTGTTACAGAGCTAATCATACCGTCATACTCTTCACCGATCTTATCAACCATATACTCTGCTTTTTTCATCTCATCTGTTTCACGCTCTGCTTCAACAGCACGGCGTTCCATATTAGAAGAGTGCTCTGCAATCTCAGGTAATTTTTCACGCCATTTTGCTTGCGTTTCATTGTCGACTTTACCATTAATAATGTATTCACGAATTAATCTATGAACGATTGTATCTGGGTAACGACGAATTGGTGATGTGAAATGTGTGTAGAACTCAGTTGATAAACCGAAATGCCCTAAACTATCCGCATCGTAACGAGCTTGCTTCATAGAACGAAGCATAACCGTTGAAATAACTACTTCTTCAGGCTGTCCTTGAACCATTTCAAGAATTTGTTGCAGCGCACGAGGGTGTACTTCATTCGCACGTCCTTTTACCGCATATCCGAAGTTCGTTACAAACTCGAAGAAACGCTCAAGCTTATCTTCTTTCGGATCTTCATGGACACGGTACATAAACGGTACGTTCATCCAGTGGAAGTGCTCTGCTACTGTTTCATTCGCAACAAGCATAAATTCTTCAATTAACTTCTCTGATACAGAACGATCGCGCATAACAACATCAGTCGGTTTTCCTTCTTCATCTACTAATACTTTCGCTTCTTTAAAGTCAAAGTCAATTGCACCACGGCGCATACGTTTTTCACGTAGAATTTGTGCCAATTGACCCATCTCTTTAAACATCGGTACTAATGGCTCATAACGCTTAATTAACTCTTCGTCCTCATCTTCTAAAATGCTTCTTACGTCAGCATACGTCATACGCTCTGTCGTTTTAATCACACTTTGGAAAATCTCGTGTTTAACAACATCACCTAAGTTGTTGATTTCCATTTCACAAGATAATGTCAGACGGTCTACTTTCGGGTTTAATGAGCAAATACCGTTAGATAGACGATGTGGAATCATCGGAATTACACGGTCAACAAGATACACACTCGTCGCTCTTTCCGCTGCTTCTACATCAATTGGAGAACCTTCTTGAACGTAATGACTTACATCCGCAATGTGAACGCCAAGCTTGTAGTTACCGTTCTCAAGCTTCGTTACTGTAACAGCATCATCTAAGTCTTTCGCGTCTGCACCATCAATCGTTACGATCATTTGATCACGTAAATCACGACGATCCTTTAAATCTTCTTCTGAAATCGTTTCTGGTACACTGTTTGCATGCTCCATCACTTCTTCAGGGAATGCTAAAGGTAAATGATGTTTATGAATGACAGATAAAATATCTACTCCTGGATCATTTTTATGACCTAGAATTTGAATAACTTCACCTTCTGCGCTTAAACGGTTTTCTGGATAGCTCGTAATTTTCACAACTACTTTATGACCTTCTACAGCACCCATTGATGCACTTTTCAAGATAAAGATATCACTCGTCCAGCGCTTATTGTCAGGTATAACAAATCCAAAGTTTTTCGATTCTGTATATGTACCAACAAGTTCTTTCGTTCCACGCTCTAAAATGCGTACAATTGAACCTTCTTGACGTGAACCGCTCGATTGAGAACTAAGGCGTGCTAATACTGTATCGCCATGAAGTGCACCGTTTAATTCTGTAGGAGGGATGAAAAGATCATCGTCTCCAGTTTTCTTCTCTTCTGGCACAACGAAAGCAAAGCCACGTGCATGTCCAATTAACTTACCTCGTACTAAATTCATCTTTTCAGGAAGACCGTATCGATTACTACGTGTACGAATAACAAGTCCCTTCTCTTCCATCATTACAAGTGCTTTTACAAAATCTTTAAAGCCCTCAGAACCTTCAATTCCAAATGCCTCTTCTAACTCTTGTATCGTTAGCGGTTTATACGCTTCTTCTCTCATAAATAATAACAACTTATCAATATGTTCTTGTGTGATTTCTTCCAAGCAAAAATACCTCCTTTAAAACCTTATATTATTTAGTGTATCCGAAAGATAGGGGATGTATAAAGTGAAACTTCAATACTCCTCTTATGATTTTTACAGTTTTCACAAAAAATTCCTTATGAAAAAAAGAGGCAACTAGATCTTACCAATCTAGTTGCTCCAAGAAGTTATATACATCCTCATGTAGCTCGTCACGTTGTTTATCAAGTGTAATGACATGCGTAGAGTCTTCATACCATTTAATGTCTTTTAACGTAGATTCTACACCGTTATAAATAATGTTAGCACTATCTGTATTAATCATTTCGTCATGACGTGCTTGTACAACAAATGTTGGTGCATAAATCATATCCACATTGTTACGTACGTCAGCAATTAATTGTTGTAATGCTTTTAATGTATTCATCGGTGTCTTTTGGAATTCCAACATTTCTTGTTCGATTTGCTCTGGTGACTTTTGCTCACGCTTTTTATATTCGCGGGCATATGCCAATATACCTTGGTACATCGTTTCTTCGCTCTTAATATACATCGGTGCACACATTGGTACTACACCTAAAACCGGTACTGTATAACCTAATTTTAAAGAAAATACGCCGCCAAGTGACAATCCAACAACAGCAATTTTCTCAAAACCTTTATCTTTTAAAAGCTGATATGCCTCCGTTACATCTTGCCACCAATCTGTAGGGCCTGTATGAACAAGCTCTTCTGGTGGTACACCGTGCCCTTTATAAATTGGCGCATGACAAGTGTAGCCTTTCTTCTCTAAGAAACGCCCTAACATACGTACATCAGCTGAGTTCCCTGTGAATCCATGTAGTAATAAAACAGCGCGGTCTCCACCCTCAAATGTAAATGGTTTCGGAGATGCTAATTTCATCATGTACTTCTCCTCTTTCTCTTCTGTAATCTAGTCGTATTCTTTCTATATCTAGTGTACCATATTTATATTTCTATAATCTAATTAGAAACATCTTTCAAATGGCAAAACAAAAAAGAAGAACCATTAGTACATCTTACTAACGCTTCTTCTTTCAATTCTATAAGTTTAAGTACGTAACAGCAATTGTTAATACAAAGAACAATACAGCTAAAACAATTGTGATACGGTTTAATACTGCTTCAATTCCACGTGCTTTTTGCTTACCAAATAATTGCTCTGCACCGCCTGAAATTGCACCTGAAAGGCCTGAGCTATTACTAGACTGCATAAGTACCATAACAATCATTAAAATCGATACAGTAATAAGTAAAACGGATAATAACGTATGCACTTGGCGTACCTCCTACAAAGATTCAGTTATTGTAACTGTAGCATAAATCCTATAGAAAAGCGAGAGCTATAGAGTCGCTCCCGCTTTTCTTCCATTACATAAACATCATTGCAAATAACGGTCCAAGTAAACATGTCAAAATTGCTGTTAATGTCATTGTTACCGATCCAATAACACCTTCATGTTCGTTATTTTTCATCGCTCTCATAACGCCCATAATATGAGAAGCACATCCAAATCCGATACCTTTACCAACTGAGTTTGTAACACGGCTCCATTTTAATAAGAGAGGTCCTGTAATCGTTCCAGTAATACCTGCGATAACAACGAAAGCTGCTGTTAAGGAAGGTACACCACCAACTTGTTCAGAAACGCTCATCGCAACTGGCATTGTCACCGATTTTGGTAAAGACGATAAGATTAAGCTTTTATCTGTTCCCATAAGTGAAGCAATGGCAAAATCACTAGCGATTGCAACTGTTGTACCTACTAATACCCCGCCGGCAATCGGTACAACATACTTTTGCAGAACATGACGTTGTTTATAAAGAGGAATTGCAAATGCTACAACACCGGGTCCAAGTAGCTTTGCAATCCAGCCACCACCACTTTCCATATAATGTTGATATGGTATATCAAGCACGATAAATAGGAAAGCCATTAATCCTGTTGCTACAAGCATTGGAATGGTGAATGGTGTTGGAAATAATTTATAGATTTTTTTAGATAATTGATATAATAGCACCGTAAAAAGAACCCAACCGATTCCGATTAATATTTGGCTCATCGCGACTCTCTTTCCTTCCTATTCGCAAGATATTGTCCTGTATGTCCTGCGACAATAATAATTAAAAATGTACTCGCTACAACTGTAATGAAAAGAGAAATTCCTTTACTCATAAAAAAAGCACCGTAATTCATTAAGCCAAGCGTTGGCGGAATTAATAAAAACGGCATAATAGCAACGAGTGTTTCTGCTCCTAAATCGAACCATTTCACTGGAAGAACTTTTAGGCTAAGTAAAACAAGTAAGAGGAACATCCCAATCAAACTTCCTGGAATTGGAATATTTAGCATTTCTTGCACCCAAGTTCCAACCATATAAAACACGTAAAGAGCAGCAATTTGGACAAGAATCTTTGTAAATTTCATGTTCATCATCCCTCATGTTTATACGATCTTCTGTTAATATCTTTATCATAGTATAAATTGTAAAAAGCTGCAATTTATCAACTTGACAGCAAAAACAGCCTTTGTTATACGCTTACAACCTTGATATGACTGCATTTCCAAACGAAAATTACGTCAAAAACCTTGACCTAATATAAAAAGTTTTTATTTTCTGAATTTATAAGACTATTATTTCAATAAAATAATCTTTTTATCCTTAAGCTTACATATATATAAAATGAAACTTTAATCCATGAGGATTCCCACATCCATACTGATTGTTAGCCCTCATCAAGCGGGTTTGTAAGGGATAAACAAGATAGGTGGTGAACATATGCCAAAAAAAGTTCTCATTTTTTGTGATCCTGGGATTGATGATACGATGGCTCTCCTCTTAGCTTTCTTTATTGATGAAATAGAAATTATCGGTATTGTTGCTGATTACGGCAATGTCCCGAAAAAAATGGCCGTACAAAATGCTCATTTTTTTAATAACGAAACAAAGAATAGAAATATCAAGATATTCGGTGGTTCAGAACGTCCTCTTACTGGTGCCCCACCTGCGTTTTTTACGGATGTACATGGGAAACAGGGGCTCGGGCCAATTATTCCAAAGGTAAATGTGACTAACGGAGAAATGGAGAATTTTTTTGAAGTTATTCCTCTTATTGAGCAGTATAAAGATGAATTAATCATTGTAAGTTTAGGAAGACTTACCTCCCTAGCAATTTTATTCATCGTATGTAAACAGTTAATGAAGCAAGTTAAATCTTACTACGTAATGGGCGGTGCCTTTTTACACCCTGGTAATGTTACCCCTATTTCCGAAGCAAACTTTTATGGCGATCCTACTGCTGCTAATATAGTCCTCCAATCTACAGCTAACATGTACATATACCCATTAAACGTCACCCAATATTCCGTCATTACACCCGAGATGGCGGAGTATATTGAAACAAAAGGAAAAGCCCCACTTGTCAAACCTTTATTCGATCATTATTACTACGGATATTATAAAGACGCCCTACCACATTTAAAGGGTAGCCCCTTCCATGACACAATGCCAATACTCGCTTTACTTGATAACTCTATGTTTACCTATCACAAATCACCTATCGTTGTCATGACAGAATCTTATGCGCAGGGGGCAAGCATTGGAGAATTTCGCTCTTTAGGAGAATCTAAGCCATTTATTGATTGGCCGAGTCATCAAATCGCAATTGATTTTGATTATAACCGCTTCTTCAAACATTTCATGTCACTTATGACGGGCGAACAATTTTAGCATAAAAAAACAGACCGTGATTTCTCACGGTCTGTCGTTATTTTCTACAATTATCGTTTGATGTTATAGAAAGATTTGATACCATCGTAAACAGCGATTTCGCCTAGTTCGTCTTCGATGCGTAATAATTGGTTGTACTTAGCAATACGGTCAGTACGGCTCATAGAACCAGTTTTGATTTGGCCAGCGTTAGTTGCAACTGCGATGTCAGCAATTGTAGCATCTTCAGTTTCACCAGAACGGTGAGATACAACTGCTGTGTAACCAGCACGTTTAGCCATTTCGATAGCTTCGAAAGTCTCAGTTAAAGTACCGATTTGGTTAACTTTAATTAAGATTGAGTTAGAGATACCTTTTTCGATACCTTCAGCAAGTTTTTGAGTGTTAGTTACGAATAAATCGTCACCAACTAATTGTACTTTATCACCGATACGCTCAGTTAATAATTTGTGACCATCCCAGTCGTTTTCGTCTAAACCATCTTCGATAGAGATGATTGGGAAGTCTTTGCAAAGCTCTTCGTAGAAATCAACCATTTCTGCAGAAGTTAAGCCAGTACGGCCTTCGCCTGCAAGGTCATATTTACCAGTTTCTTTGTTGTAGAACTCAGAAGAAGCAACGTCCATTCCTAAGAATACGTTCTCGCCAGCTTTGTAACCAGCTTTTTCGATAGCTTCGATGATTACTTCTAAAGCTTCACGGTTAGAACCAAGGTTTGGAGCGAATCCACCTTCGTCACCTACTGCAGTGTTAAGACCTTTGTCATGTAATACAGCTTTAAGTGCATGGAATACTTCAGCACCCATACGGATTGATTCTTTGAATGTTGGAGCACCAACTGGTAAGATCATGAACTCTTGGAAGTCAACGTTGTTATCAGCGTGAGAACCACCGTTGATGATGTTCATCATTGGAGTTGGTAATTGTTTTGCATTGAATCCACCAAGGTAACGGTATAATGGAAGACCTACGAAGTCAGCTGCTGCGTGAGCTACTGCCATAGATACACCAAGGATAGCGTTAGCGCCTAGTTTACCTTTGTTTGGAGTGCCGTCTAATTCGATCATAGCACGGTCGATACCAGCTTGGTCAGTTACATCGAAACCAGCGATTTCTGGAGCGATAATTTCGTTAACGTTGTTTACTGCGTTAACAACACCTTTACCAAGGTAACGAGATTTGTCACCGTCACGTAATTCTACTGCTTCGTGCTCACCAGTAGATGCACCACTTGGTACGATAGCGCGTCCGAAAGCACCGCTTTCTGTGTAAACTTCTACTTCTACAGTTGGGTTACCACGAGAGTCAAGGACTTCGCGAGCATAAACATCAATAATTGTTGACATAATAAATTCTCTCCTTTTTATATAAGCAAATTATTTAATAATTGTTTTACCTGTCATTTCTTTCGGTTGTTCCACATTTAAAAGTGTAAGCATTGTTGGAGCGATATCTCCTAAAATACCACCTTCACGAAGCTCTACATCATTTTTTGTAACGATGAAAGGAACCGGGTTAGTTGTATGAGCTGTCATCGGCTCGCCATCAGCAGTTAACTCCTGATCGGCATTACCATGGTCAGCAGTAATAAGTGCTACACCATCTTTTGCAAGAATCGCTTCTACAACTTTTCCTAAACATTCGTCAGTTGCTTCTACTGCTTTAATTGTTGGTTCCATCATCCCAGAATGGCCAACCATATCACAGTTTGCAAAGTTAAGAATGATAACATCATGTTTATCATTTTCGATTTCATTTACTAAAGCGTCCGTTACTTCGTAAATGCTCATTTCAGGTTTCAAGTCATACGTTGCAACCTTCGGTGAGTTAATTAAGATACGCTCTTCTCCTGGGAATTCAGCCTCACGACCACCGCTAAAGAAGAATGTAACGTGCGGATACTTTTCGGTTTCCGCGATGCGAAGTTGCTTTAATCCCGCTTGCGCAACAACTTCACCTAAAGTGTTATCAAGGTTCATTGGCTTGAATGCCACGTAACCATTCACAGTTTCACTGAAGTGTGTCATACATACGAATTCTGGAATGTGAGGTACTTTTTCACCACGATCGAACTCACGGAAGTCTTCGTTTGTAAATACACGAGCAATTTGAATTGCACGGTCTGGACGGAAGTTATAGAAGATAACTGCATCATCATCATTGATTGTTGCAACTGGCGTGTTATCTTCGTTAACAATTACAGACGGCAATACGAATTCATCATAGATACCGTTCGCATAAGAGTCTTCTACACACTCTTCTGCTGATTTATAAGTAGGGCCTTCACCATTCACCATAGCACTGTAACATTTTTCTACGCGATCCCAACGCTTGTCACGGTCCATGGAGTAATAACGACCAGAGATAGTCGCGAATTGTCCTACTCCTGTTTCTTTAATTACTTCATTTGCTGCATCGATATAACCTTTTGCTGTTTGTGGTCCAACATCGCGGCCGTCTAAGAACGCATGGATGTAAACTTTCTCCACACCTTCTTTTGCTGCTAAGCGAAGAAGAGCAAACATATGGTTCATGTGACTGTGCACACCACCATCAGAAAGTAAACCGAATAAATGAAGAGCAGTACCTTTTTCTTTTACGCTTTTAATTGCATTTTGGAATGTTTCGTTCTGATCGAACTCACCTTCACGAATTGCAACGTTTACGCGTGTTAAGCTTTGATATACTATGCGGCCAGCACCAATATTTAAGTGACCAACCTCAGAGTTACCCATTTGACCTTCTGGAAGACCTACTTCCTCACCACAAGCTGTAAGCGTTGTATGAGGGAATTTGTTCCAGTAACCATCAAAATTAGGTTTCTTAGCTTGTGCTACAGCATTCCCGTGAGTTTCTTCACGAAGTCCGAAACCGTCAAGGATGATTAAAGCTGTTGGCTTTCTCATTTTACCGCCCCCAGAAGACCTAAGAACGAAGCAGGCTCTAAGCTAGCACCGCCAACTAAAGCGCCGTCGATGTCAGATTGTGCCATATACTCTTTAATGTTTTCTGGTTTTACGCTACCGCCGTATTGAATACGAACAGCTTCTGCAGCTTCTGGAGAAACAGCTTCTGCAACAACTTTACGGATGTGCGCACATACTTCATTTGCATCTGCAGAAGAAGAAGATTTACCTGTACCGATAGCCCAGATAGGCTCATAAGCGATAACAGTTGCTTTAACTTGCTCTTCTGTTAAACCTGCAAGTGCTTTTGTCACTTGACCTGCTACTAGATCAAATGTTTTTCCGCTTTCGCGCTCTTCTAAAGTCTCACCACAACATACGATTGGTGTTAAACCATGTTCAAATGCTGCTAGAGTCTTTTTGTTTACTGATTCGTCTGTTTCAGCAAACATTTCACGACGCTCAGAGTGGCCAAGTACTACGTAGCCTACTTTTAAGTCGCTAAGTGCTACTGGGCTAATTTCGCCAGTGAATGCACCATTTTTTTCGAAGTGCATGTTTTGTGCACCTACTTGTAAATCAGTTCCTTCAGTTGCTGCTACAAGGCGCTCTAAGAATAGAGCTGGAGAGCAAACTACTGCATCAACAGCTGAAGCTGCTGGGATTTGACCTTTAACTTCCTCTACGAAGCTAACTGCTTCAGATAGAGTTTTATTCATTTTCCAGTTACCTGCGATAATTGGTTTACGCATGCTTTGCACCGTCCTTTTTCTTTGGCTGCTACTTATTTGTCGTTAAGACAAACTACACCTGGAAGCTCTTTACCTTCCATGAATTCTAATGACGCACCGCCGCCAGTAGAAATGTGGCTCATTTTATCAGCCATACCGAATTTTTCAACAGCTGCTGCAGAGTCACCACCGCCGATAACAGAGTATGTATCTTCTGCATCTGCTAATGCTTGTCCTACTGCTTTTGTACCTTCTGCGAATGGAGTCATTTCGAATACACCCATTGGTCCATTCCATACAACAAGCTTAGAGTTTTTAATTACATCTGCATAAATTTCACGTGTTTTAGGACCGATGTCTACGCCTTCCCAGTTAGAAGGGATAGAGTCGATACCAACGATTTGAGTTGTTGCAGTTTCAGAGAATTCCTCAGTGATTACAACATCAACTGGCATGTAGAAGTTTACGCCTTTTTCTTTTGCAAGTTGCATAAATTCTTTAGCTAGTTCAATCTTGTCGTCTTCACATAGAGATAGACCAATTTCATGACCTAAAGCTTTAACGAACGTGTAAGCAAGTCCGCCACCGATGATTAAGTTATCTACTTTGTCTAATAGATGACGAATTACACCGATTTTATCTTTTACTTTCGCACCACCAATAATAGCTGTAAATGGACGTTCTGGGTTAGAAAGTGCTTTACCTAATACATCTAACTCTTTTTCCATTAATAGACCAGATACTGCTGGTAGGTAGTCTGCGATACCTGCTGTAGAAGCGTGAGCACGGTGAGCTGCACCGAATGCATCGTTTACGAAGATGTCAGCAAGTGCTGCAAATTCTTTCGCAAGTTCTGCATCGTTCTTTTCTTCGCCCGCATAGAAACGTACGTTTTCAAGAACTAATACGTCGCCTTCGTTCATTGCTGCAACCATTTCTTGTGCAACTGGTCCGAATGCTTCGTCTGCTTTTTTAACATCTTTACCAAGAAGCTCGCCTAAACGTGCTGCTACTGGAGTAAGACGTAATTCTTCTACCGCTTGACCTTTTGGACGGCCTAAGTGGCTTGCTAAAATAACTTTCGCACCTTGCTCTACTAAATATTGAATTGTAGGAAGAGCTGCACGGATACGAGTTTCATCTGTAATTTTGCCTTCTTTCATAGGTACGTTGAAATCAACGCGGCAAAATACACGCTTACCTTTTAAATCTACGTCACGAATTGATTTTTTGTTCATTGGATTTCCCTCCGACTACTAGTTAGGATTGACAAAACCCATTCAAAAGCTTAACACATTTGCTTTTAAAACGAAAGAAGAGAGAGAGGGAACAAACCCTCTCCCTCGTTTTGTCATTGATTGCTTATATAATTAAGAATTAAAGACCTTTAGAAGTCATGTAAGCTGCTAAGTCTACTACGCGGTTAGAGTAACCAGTTTCGTTATCGTACCAAGAAAGTACTTTAACCATGTTACCTTCCATTACCATTGTAGATAATGCATCGATTGTAGAAGAAGCTGTACATCCGTTATAGTCGATAGATACTAATGGCTCTTCGCTGTATCCAAGGATACCTTTTAATTCGCCTTCAGCTGCTGCTTTGAATGCTGCGTTTACATCTTCAACTGTTACTTCTTTGTCAAGTTCAACAACTAAGTCAACAAGAGAAACGTTAGCAGTTGGAACACGTACAGCGCCACCGTTTAATTTACCTTTAAGTTCTGGTAATACTAATGCTACAGCTTTAGCTGCACCAGTAGATGTTGGGATCATGTTTTCAGCTGCTGCACGAGCACGACGTAAATCTTTGTGTGGTAAGTCTAAGATTTGTTGGTCGTTAGTGTAAGAGTGAATTGTTGTCATCATTCCGCGTTTTACGCCGAATTTTTCGTTTAATACTTTAGCGAATGGAGCTAGACAGTTTGTAGTACAAGAAGCGTTAGATACTACGTTGTGGTTAGCTGCATCGTATTGTTCGTGGTTAACACCCATAACTACAGTGATATCTTCGTCAGAAGCTGGAGCTGAGATGATAACTTTCTTAACTGATCCACCTAAGTGTTTTTCAGCGTCTGATTTTTTAGTGAAACGGCCAGTAGATTCTACTACTACTTCTACTCCGTAGTCGCTCCATGGTAATTGAGCTGGGTCACGCTCAGCGATAACTTTAATTTCTTTACCGTTAACAACGATGCTGTTTTCGTTAGCAGATACTTCTGCATTTAAAGTTCCGTGAACTGTGTCATATTTTAAAAGGTGAGCTAATGTTTTAGCATCTGTTAAGTCGTTGATTGCTACTACTTCTACCTCAGAGTTGTTAAGAGCTGCGCGGAATACGTTACGTCCGATACGTCCAAATCCATTAATACCAATTTTAGTCATTTGAATTTCCTCCTTGGGGGATTATATTAAAGGGTAAAACCCTTTGTTAACTGTTTTGCTGCACCTTCATCTGTAATTAGAATTGAAGTGTGCCCTTGTTTAATTACAGCCTGTATTGCTTTTGCCTTTGAAGAACCTCCAGCGACTGCAACAACGTGAGATACATTTTGTAAATCCTCTAATTGCATACCAACTGTTCTTACTTTATGAACAACATTTCCTTCTTCATTAAAGTAGTAACCGAAAGCTTCACCAACTGCTTCGCTTGCTTGAATCTTTAACCAATCTGCTTCCGAAGTACTTCTGCGACGTGCCATTGTTAACGCATCACCTATTCCATGAATGACGATATTGGAAGATCGAATCAACTCAAGAACTTCTTTCACGGAAGGCTCTGTCACAATAGACGCATATGCTTCGCTACTAACATGGTCTGGAACATACAATAAGCGATAATTACTCATCGTATTTTGCGCCATCTTGGCACAAATGGTATTGGCTTCTAATTCAACACCTTCTCCGATTCCACCACGTGCTGGGACAAATAGCATATGTAAATCTTTACAATCAAGTTGCATCATGTCCGCAGCAGCAGCTAGCGTAGTTCCTCCAGCCACAGCAACGATATTATTCGCTGTCAGACGGTCTTTTATACAAGTCACACAAGCACGGCCCATCTCCAGTTTGACCCAAGGTGATTCATCACTATCACCAGGGACAACGAAAACTTCATCCAAGTCTAATGTTTCCTTAAGTTGCTTTTCTAAAACCTTTAACCCGGAAATTTCTTTCATAAAGTCTTCCAAAGCAAGAACTAAAGCTGTTCCTTCTTCTGTCAAAGTCATTCCAGAAGAAGCGACGTGAACTAAGTTTTGTTCTTTCAAAACTTGAACTTCACTTCGCAATACTCGTTCTGTCATACCGAGGCTTGCTGATAAGTTTCTTCTTCCAATCGGCTGCATGAGCCTAATGTATTGAAGAATTTGCATTCTCGTTTGCATAACAGGTAGCAGATCAGGTAATAATTTTTTTGTGTTCTGAATCCATGAGCGCATATCTTTTCTCCTCACTACATTGGTTCATTTTTCCTCGGTGGTCACTTTACGTCCCGTAGTGACATTTTGTGTCCCACATAGGTTAAAAAAATAATCCCTGCTACGTGTATTATTGTAACAGGAGATAGAAACTTATTCAACTCTTAACTGCATTCTTTATATAGTTTATTATGACACCTTTGTGAATGTTACCATATTCTACTTGTTTTCCGTCTATTTCTACAACCGGAATCATTAAATGATATTTTTCTAAAAGGTCATTATCTTCATATATATCTATTTCCTCGATTTGAAAAGAATATTCACATTGTACTTCCTGCAAAACTTGTTTCGCCTGCACGCAAAGACCACAATTCTTTTTTGTATACAGCACAACTTTCATCTTCTTCACCTATCCGATTGTTTTTCGCAATGACGAAGCTGGGATATGCATTTGTTCTCTATACTTCGCCACCGTTCTTCGAGAAATAACAATTTCATGCTCTTCTTCTAATAATTTTGAAATCTTTTGATCTGAGAGTGGCTTTTTCTTATTCTCTGCTTCCACAAGCGTTTGAATAAACTGTTTCACTCGCTTCGTTGAAACTGCCTCATCCTCTGTCGTCGAAACTGCATTACTAAAGAACGATTTCATCTCAAATAAACCGTGTGGCGTTTGCACATACTTATTTCTTGTTGCACGACTAATCGTAGACTCATGCACACTTAGCTCTTCCGCCACCTCTTTTAAAGCGAGCGGCTTCAAATACGCTGGACCTTCCCAAAAGAAATCACGTTGTTTTTCCATAATAATCGTCATCACTTGCAGAAGTGTTTGTTTTCTCTGTTTCAAACTGCGCATAATCCATTGCACATGCTGATACTTTTCTGAAACGTAAGATGCTACTTCACTTTCACTATTATTAAGAAGCGCACTGTACTCAGAGTGAATTTCAATTCTCGGCATATTTCTCTCATTCATCTGTAAAACGAGGCGATCGCCTTCTTTTTTCACTGCCATGTCAGGCACAATATACAGTGGTTTATCCGAAGAATACGCAAGGCCCGGTTTCGGCTGCAATGATGTAATACAGTTCACCGCCGATTGTAATTCTTCATTACTACACTTCAGCACATGAACGAGCTTTCGCCAATCCTTCTTCACGAAATAAGCAAAGTGCTCCTCTACAATATCTTCCGCTAATCCATCCCTTCTTTGTAAGCGCTTCAATTGTAAGGTTAAACATTCCTGAATATTACGCGCCCCTACCCCTGCTGGCTCCAGTGATTGGACAAGCTCTACAGAGCGGTCAACTACATGAATATGCGCAGAAAGGAGCTCTGCTAACTCTTCATTCGTTTCTTGTAAATACCCGTTTCCATCCATGTTCATAATAATGAAAGAAGCCACTTTCCGCTCTTCTTCATCTATTTTATAATACTGTATTTGATTTAATAAATGTTGCTGAATCGTTGTAGAATCCACACTGTAGATTTCCATCTGATTCTCGACTTGTTTGCTGGTACTTTTACTGTTGTTAGAGCTCTTTTTCTTCTCCCTCTCAAAACCACCTAACTCAATAAGGGGATTCTCTAACGATTGCTCATACAAAAACTCCGATAATTCTTGTACATTATACTGAAGCATTGTAATCGCTTGCCTTAACTCTTGTGTCATTGCCAAACGTAAGCTTTGTTCTTGTAAAAGACTTGCCTTCAAACTAATCTCCCCCTTGTTTCTATTGTACAATAAGTTTGGTAAAAGGAGAATCCTCACGCAGACGCCCATTCCAAAATATTATTAATTTATATGTATTAATGATATTTACAACTTACAACCGAAATTTGAATAATATTGAAAGAAAATAATAAGTTATAAAAATTATTATCAAGTACTAATAGTAAATCTTATTATCAGATATAACAAGAGGGAAATAAAAAAAGTCCTAACCTACAAAACGTAAGTTAGGACTTTTTGACGCGCCCAGAGGGATTCGAACCCCCGACAGACGTGGTACCGGAAACCACCGCTCTATCCGACTGAGCTATGGGCGCATGATTATAGAAAACACTTCATTTTCTTCTCATAATAATAGCAATAAAATCCATCTAAATCAATAAAAATATCCCCGTAATACCTTATACATCTTAGCTAAAAGCATATAAAATCTATTCAACCCCTAAATTTTCCAATCATAAATTCATCCCAACTCACAAATTATAACCTATGAATTGATATTCCAAAGGGGGCTTCATTCAATGACTGTAATTACGAAACTAAAGCAAACTGTTTCTGGATTAAAAAGTGCACAAGCTAGCTTAGAGGGATTCGCTCTTGATACGGATAACCAACAAGCTAAGCAACTTTTTCAAACAGCTGCGCAGCAAACACAAACGATTATCGATTCTTTAAACCCACGTGTTGAAGAAGTCCAACAGGAAGAACCACAATACTCACAGCAATAACGAACCAATCTTGCTGTGAAATAGAAAAAGGATGATATGCAGTCATCCTTTTTCTATCACATTACATATTGCAATAGAAATGGAATGATAATTATGCGAAAACTCGGCCTCATAACCGCATTATTTGCACTTCTATTTAGCTCTTTTACCGGATGTGATAATAGTCCTTTAGATAAAAAAGTGAAAGAAGAAGCAAAACAAACGGAGAAAGAAAAAGGTCCAAAGTTAACAAAGACGAGTACGGAATCCTTTAATCAATCTATATCACAAGGAGCGAAGAAAAGAGCTCTCGCTATGGATGAAATTATAAAAAGCACAGCAGTGAATTCAAATTTAGATCTCTACATAGCAGTTACACCTGAGCATCACGAAAGGTTTGGATTAAAACCGCTTCGTAAAAAGCTTCAAAAGCAGCTAAGTGATGAGCACCCTACTTTCGATGTTCGTGTAAGTACAGATAAAAAAATCTTTATGTTACTCGAAAAGCTCGAAAGAAAGATTAAGGAAAAAAAAGTATCTAAAGATGAGATTAATAAGCAATTAAAACTCATTGGTAAAAAAATGGAGTCTAACACTTAACGCTTTTTAAAAGAAAAGGAAGGATTGCAATGTCTAGTAAAGATAAAAACTTAACCCCTGTACAACAGGAGTATAAAAAATTCGAACAAGAACGCGAACCGAAACGACCTGTCTTAAAAAATTGTATAAAAGCCTTTTTCGTTGGTGGTTTTATTTGCTTCATCGGACAACTCATTTCTACTTTTTACATCACATATTTTGATTTCACTGAACGTTCGGCAGGAAATCCAACCGTCGCAACTCTTATTTTCATTTCTATGTTACTAACTGGATTTGGTATATACGATCGTTTTGGGCAGTTTGCTGGTGCTGGTACAGCTGTACCTGTTACTGGATTTGGAAACTCCGTTATTGCAGCTTGTATCGAACACCGAACGGAAGGATTTGTTCTTGGTGTTGGCGGTAACATGTTTAAATTAGCTGGCTCTGTTATTTTATTTGGTGTATTTTCGGCTTTTGTCATCGCACTTATTAAAACGATTCTCGTTCAATGGGGAGGGCTATAAATGTTACAAGGACACCGAACGTGGGTATTTGAAAACAAACCCGTTATTATTTCAACAGGAGTCGTTGGTGGACCTTTTGAGGCAAAAGGGAAAATCCCAGAAGACTTCGATATCCTTCATGAAGATTTATGGCTCGGACAAGATTCCTATGAAAAAGCACATAAAATTTTATTCGAAGAAGCTTGTAGCCGGGCTACTGAAAAAGCAGAACTTCGTAAAGACGATATTCAATTCGTACTCGCAGGAGATTTAATTAATCAAATTACCCCTACAAGCTTTGCTTGCCGCACACTGGGCACTCCTTATCTCGGATTATTCGGGGCTTGTTCTACTTCCATGGAAGGTTTAGCACTTGGGGCAAGTATCGTAAACGCAAAGGGCGCAAAATATTTATTAACTGGTGCCTCAAGTCATAACACCGCTGTAGAAAAACAGTTCCGCTATCCTACCGAATACGGTGGACAAAAGCCGCCTACTGCACAGTGGACAGTAACCGGAGCAGGAGCCGCTATTTTAAGCGATACTGGGCACGGCCCTAGGGTAACATCTGCCACAATCGGACGAGTCGTTGATATGGGATTAACGGATCCGTTTAATATGGGAGGTGCAATGGCTCCAGCTGCCGTCGACACAATTGAAGCTCACTTACGCGAACGTCAAATTGATGCCTCTTACTACGATTTAATTGTAACAGGCGATCTCGGACATGTAGGACGCGAAATTGCTTATGACTTACTACATAAACACGGAACAAAAGTAATGAGCGAACAGTTTCAAGATTGCGGACTCCTCATTTATAGAGAAGGACAGCCTGTCATAGCCGGTGCTAGTGGACCAGGATGTTCCGCAACAGTCGTGTACGGTCATTTATTAAACCGAATGAAAAGAGGAGAGTTCAAAAAAATACTTGTCGTTGCGACAGGCGCTTTACTATCTCCACTTACATTCCAACAAGAAGAAACGATTCCGTGTATCGCTCATGCCGTTTCGATTGAATTTGGAGGTGCAACGCAATGATTTTTTTCTGGGCTTTCGTCATTGGCGGACTCATATGTGTAATCGGCCAACTTATGTTTGATGTCGGCAAACTAACACCCGCTCATACAATGGCAACACTCGTTGTTGCTGGAGCTATATTAGATGGATTTAATTTGTATGAGCCATTAATTGATTTCGCTGGAGCCGGGGCAACTGTACCTATTACAAGCTTTGGTAATGCCCTCGTTCATGGCGCAATGGAAGAAGCTGCAAAACATGGCATCGTTGGCGTTATTACCGGCATGTTTAAAGTAACGAGCGCCGGTGTATCAGCAGCTATTATTTTCGGCTTCATTGGAGCATTGTTATTTAAACCGAAAGGATAAGAGGTGTTTATATGACTGTTATCGCTAGCGTAAAAACTTGCCTTGCTAGTGTAAGAGGCGCTCAAGCAAGCTTAAGTTCCCTTTCACTAAATTCTACAGACGATGAAGCTAAACGCGTATTTCATGAATGTATGTTAGAAATGGACAGTGTCATCGCTGATTTACAGGATAGAGTTTCAGTATTAGAACGTGAAGAACCTCAATATAAAGGGTTTTAAGTAGACTGGAGGAAATAACTATGTCTCACCTACCGGAATGGACACTTGTCATCCTTCGCTCTGTATTCATATTAATTATTTTATTCACTATTACAAAGTGCTTAGGAAAAAGGCAAATCTCTCAGCTTTCCTTTTTTGAATACATAGCGGGAATGACAATCGGTGATATCGCTGCTCAAATAGCTACAGGGCTTGATCAAAAGTTTTTCCACGGTGTCTTTGCTATACTTATTTTCGCATCAGTACCCTTTTTTGTCGGAATTCTTTCCTTAAAAAACAAAACTGCTAGAGATTTTTTTGAAGGGAAGTCTACAGTTTTAATAAAGGATGGCAAAGTACTTGAGGATAATTTAAAGAAAGAGAAATATACAAGTGATGAGTTACTTGAACTTCTTAGAGGAAATGGTGCATTTAGTATAGCGGAAGTCGAATTTGCTGTCTTAGAACCGAGCGGAGAATTAAATGTATTATTAAAGAAAGATTCTCAGCCCATTACTGCAAAAGACCTTGGATTAAAAGTACCGAATGAAAAAGAACCGCAAACTGTTATTATGGATGGCAATGTCTTAGATGAACCTTTATCCTCTAGTGGACATAACCGCGCTTGGCTACATTCTGAACTAGAAAAGCTCGGTGTTGTTATTGAAAATGTCTTTCTCGGTCAAGTGGATTCATACGGACAACTTACTATCGACATTTACAATGACAAACTCCAAATGCCTTCTCCTCAAAACAAACCTTTATTATTAGCATCTTTAAAAAAATGTCATGCTGATCTTGAACTATTTTCCCTAGAAACAAAGTCGAAATCAGCAAGCGAAATGTATAGTAAAAACGCGAAACAAATCGAAAAGATTTTAAATAGAGTTACCTATCTTTTAAAAGACTAACTATCGAAAGAACGCTTCAGTTAAAAGGCGTTCTTTTCTTTTTTTCTTCAGTTTTCATAACGTTTAAATTTATGGAATTCGGTTATGATGTTGAAGATACATAAGCAGGGAATTTCGAAAACATAGCGAATATTTCATGATACAACTACATATTTTTTTGATTTAAAGTGGTTTCGTTTGACCTTTATTGACCATAATTGTATTATAAGACTAAGAAAGCTTTAGAAGGAGGAAATAACAGATGAATTTAATTCCTACAGTAATTGAACAAACAAATCGTGGAGAACGCGCTTACGATATTTACTCTCGACTATTAAAAGACCGCATCATTATGCTTGGTAGTGCAATTGATGACAACGTAGCTAACTCAATCGTTTCCCAGCTTTTATTCTTGGAATCTCAAGATCCAGAAAAAGATATTCACATCTACATCAACAGCCCTGGTGGTTCTATCACAGCAGGTATGGCAATCTATGATACAATGCAGTTTATTAAACCACAAGTATCAACAATCTGTATCGGTATGGCAGCATCTATGGGTGCATTCTTACTTGCAGCAGGTGAAAAAGGAAAACGTTATGCACTTCCAAACAGTGAAGTAATGATTCACCAACCACTTGGTGGAGCACAAGGTCAAGCGACTGAAATCGAAATCGCTGCAAAACGTATCCTATTCTTACGTGAAAAACTAAACCAAATTCTTGCTGACCGCACTGGTCAACCACTTGAAGTACTACAACGCGACACAGACCGCGACAACTTCATGACAGCAGAAAAAGCTTTAGAATACGGTTTAATCGATAAGATCTTTACAAATCGTTAATAACTAAAAGCGGAAGCGGCTCGTTCAGAATCGCAGGG
>NZ_JAKUFQ010000080.1:0-26803 GCF_022663475.1 Bacillus cereus group sp. BfR-BA-01382 | reverse complement strand
TACGAAACGGATTAAGGCAAAATTAAAAATGAGCCCGGTACAATACCGGACTCACTTTTATCAAGCTGCCTAATGAAATAACCGTGTCTAACTTTTAGGGGTCACTTCATTAATCCCTACTCTTTTTTACTTTTATTCGATATGATAAACATTCATTTAAAGAGGATCGCTCTTTATATTTCCCAGCTTCAAAATCATGCGCTCCTCCTGGGAAAATCCCAACTATACTTAAATGAGCCTCGGCACATAAATTACTAATCTCACCTACAGCATAGCAGCGTAAAGATTGTGTCACGATATCATTTGAAGAATCTATTTCCCACCAATGGTCTAGCATTCTTGCATTTTCACTATCATATTCATACTTTCGCATTGCAGAACCTATCGGCATTTCTTGTCCATTGGCCTTTTCCCAATATAACGGTTGATAAATATCAATAAGTGCACATCCATCATCCATCATCCAATTTTTAATTCGTTTTAATAGAATCAATTGTTCCTCATCTGTTCCTACACCAAATCCGTCTAAATAAATAACAACATCAAACTTTTCTTTAAAGTTAATTTTATAAAAATCGGCGCAATGAACCTCAATATCATTAGTAGCATGTTCTTTTGCAAACATAGCTAACTCCGGTACAAGCTCAACAGTAGTCATTTTTACATTCAAATTAGACATCGCCCTTGCAAATCCGCCATTTCTAGCTCCTAGTTCTAACATCGTCTGAATTGGATATCCAACTTGTTCTTGCACTTCTTTAGCAACTTCCTGTAACCAATTTTCATTATTTATATCATAGCTTATTAGTTCAAATTGTTTTTTATAAAATTCTTTTACATTTAATTCGTTCATTATTATTCTCCTCCTGCAAATTATTTTTCTGTTACAGGTGAGAAACTAAATTTCTAATGCCCATGAAAAATCCTCCTTTTGATTTCCCTATATTTACAATTCATCAAAATAATAAGAATTTTGAAAGTGAAAGTATAAAAAATAGATAATGGATTATTCCACTATCTACTCTTTAGCTACTTTTATTTTTCTTTTTGATACTCCACCCAGTCACCAGAATCAATAACTTTCAATATCATCTTTTTATCTTGAGCGATATACACATATGCTTCTATTTCCCTATCAGCAACATATACTGTTTGCGTGATTCGATCATATAAATCGGTCTCCGCATTACCTGTATATTCTTCTAGTTCATCTAACTTACACAATATCTCATCATTTACTACATAAACTTCTCCATACACCTTTTCTTCAATCGAATAAGTCATAGCCGGATATCCTTCATTCGTATCAAATAATTTTCCATATGTCCAAGCTCTGTCTGCAATGCACGTTGCACCTAACATATAATGAGCATTCGTTTGTCCTCTTCTTAACGTGCCATAAACGAAAACATGATACATAAAATCTTATCCCCTTTATATGTCTCTACTTTCTTATTTGTAAATAAGCACGAATCATAAAGTAACTCACTTCATTCGGAAGCTGTTCTTTAATAGATTTCAGACCACCCTCAGCATTTTGAACGGCAGTTTCAATAAGAGATTCATACTCTGCTGGAACAAAACTTTGCCACTCTACTTCCATTCCATCCTCGTAGCAGCGAATTAAATGGTTTTCGATTGTTTGTCTTGATAAGTTACGTTCTTTTGCAATCTCATTCAAATCAATACCTTGTTTATACATTTCATACGTTTCTAAATGAGAATTTGCGGACGCTTTTCCTGACTTTTTACGCTCTGCAACTACTTCTGTCTTAATCGTTTCAGCGTAATTTGGATTTTCCTCAATAAAATGCTGAACTGCTTGTAAGAAGTGCGAGCCATATTTCACAAGTTTGTGTTCTCCGATACCTTTTACCGTCAACAATTCGGAATCACTTTGCGGCATTTTCACGCACATATCTTTTAATGTTTGGTCAGAGAAAATAACGAACGGAGGTACACCTTCTCCTTGTGCAATTTCTTTACGTACTTCACGAAGCACTTCAAATAAAGGATGGTCTTGTACAATTTGTCTTGTCTCTACTCGTTCTTTTCGTAAAACATTCTCTTTACCAAGTAATACTTCTTTCCCTTTTTCTGTTACTTTTAACGTCGGATAAGTGCCATGTTCAACTGCAATTAACTCATCTGAAATTAAAAACTCAATAAACTCACTGACCTCTTTTACACTACGGTTCGATAAAAGCCCATACGTTGGTAAAGTATGAAAATTAAATTCAATAACTTTCTTATTTTTCGACCCCGTTAATACTTGCGCTATCATTTGCTTCCCAAAGCGTTGGTTCGTTCTAATCATGCATGATAAAACCATTTGTGATTCCCTTGTCACATCAATGCTCTCGCGATCGTCTGTACAATTACCACAGCGTCCACAATCTTCTTTCGGTTCTTCTCCAAAGTATTGCAAAATGAATGATTGTAAACATTGTTCTGTATGACAGTAATCGGTCATATTTTGCAATTTTTCAAGTTCATTTGAAAAACGTGATTCTCCAGTTGATTGATCAATTAAAAAACGCTGTACTTGTACATCTTGAGAAGAATATAACAATATACATGTACTATCTAATCCGTCACGACCAGCACGTCCTGCTTCTTGATAGTAACTTTCCATATTTTTTGGAAGCTGATAATGAATTACGTAACGAATATTCGATTTATCAATACCCATCCCGAATGCAGATGTTGCTACCATTACACTTACTTCATCTCGTAAAAAGAGTTCTTGTTGCTCATTTCGATCACTATCACTCATACCAGCATGATATTTTGATACAGAAACTCCAGCCTTCATTAAATCTTCATATAACTGATCGACTACTTTTCTAGTAGCTGCATATATAATCCCAGATTCCTTTTGATTTTGACGAATATAATCCGCCAAATATGCATTTCGATCTTGCCCTTTAATGACAGAAAACGATAAGTTCTCACGCTCAAACGTTGTCATAATTGTATTTTCTTGATTAATTTCAAGTGTGTTACAAATGTCCTCACGTACTTGCGGTGTTGCTGTTGCTGTTAATGCTAATACGAGCGGTTTTTCTGGAAGATAATCTAATATGCGATGTATATGTAAATAACTTGGACGGAAATCATGTCCCCACTGTGAAATACAGTGTGCTTCATCAATCGCAATCATAGGGATTTTCATATCGATAAGTTGGTCAACAAACTCCATCGAATCAAGACGCTCAGGCGCGACATAAAGTAATTTGTAATGTCCTTGTTTCGCTAATTGAATTCGCTGATTTGCTTCGGCAATAGAAATAGAACTATTAATATATGTAGCTGAAATGCCATTCTGTACCAATGTATCTACTTGATCCTTCATAAGTGATATTAAAGGCGATATAACCAACGTCGTTCCTTCAAATACTAATGCCGGAATTTGATAACAAATCGACTTACCGCCACCCGTTGGCATAATACATACTGTATCTTTCCCATCTAGTACATTTTTAATTGTTTCATCTTGTCCTCTTCGAAACGAAGAATAACCAAAGTAGGACGCTAAAAGTTCTTGTGCTTTAGTAAACAAAAAAGAGTCACCTGCTTTTCTTTATCTTTCATCTACTTCTATTATATCAATCACTTATGCGACTTGAAAGAGATGAATAGATGCTTATTATTTTTTCATTATTCTATGTTTCTCCACCTATTTAATATGAATTAGCATCCATGTTTTATATGTTTTACAACATTTATAACGTAAATCCAGTAAACATGAAGAAAGAGTTTCAATTTAAATATTCATTTTATTTCCCTTTCTTGAATACTACTAATCGTATACATATAAATTCAGGAGGTTTCTATATGAAACATCATAATATGAGTTCCATCACGGCAAAAAAGAAAACAACACAACTCCAATTCTCTAATAATGATGCGTGGAAATATGAATCATACTATAAGTACCAACCATTATTCTCTTATAAAAAGCTTTTTAATTTTCTTTCTCAACTTTTTAGATGTTAATATATGCGCAAAAAATATATCATTCGCAGAATTTTTCTCAATATTAAATGTATAGACTTACTACAATTCAGTTGTTACCATATATAATAATCTGTTGGATAAACCCCTTAAGTTGACCTGCTTATATTAGCAGGTCTTTTTCATGATTACTTACTTCTACACCTCAATCTCACTTCCAAGTCTTTTTTCCATTTTATAACCATATTTAAATCCCAACAATTAATGATAATCATAAATTGTTGGGATTTTAATTGTTCACATATAATTATGCAATTCTTCTTTCTCAATACACAAAACACATTTTACTTGTTACTATGAAAGTACTCCAGATGAGTTTTTGCTCATCGACATTATCTAGTTAATGGGGCCTGCCGCGGGAAGCAGGTCTCTTTGACTTTATTAAGGTCCCAATTTCATTTGGACACATTTACCAGGTTTTTTCAAAAGAATTTTATGATAACATTACGTAGTCGAGTCCGACATCTCGGCAATACCCTTTTGAGGGTCTGTAACTTCCCTTGCAGACCCTCTTTTACTTTATATTCAATTTATTCATATATACCACAAGATCATTCACCTAATTTCTCCAATTCAAAATTCCCTAAAAATAATCTAGGACACGTAACTAAACATAAATCTATATCATACTTTGAGTTATACATGTTCAAAGGAGTGTTACTATTTATGTATTCTTATTGGCAATCGTATTACTCCCCCTACCATAACCCTTATGTAAACTATGATTTATCTGTACGTAACTACCGAATTAGTAAAAACGAGAATTTTTTAAAAGGGTATATGCGTTCTTTATGGGAACAACACGTCGCTTGGACGAGATTGGCTATTATAAGTATTGTATTTAATTTACCCGATGTTAACGTTACTGTTGGACGACTTCTACAAAACGCAACACATATGGGACTATCACTTGAACCATTTTACGGTGAAGATGCAGTAAAAAAATATAGTGCATTAATTAAGGATCACTTAGTCATTGCAGCAGATCTTGTTAAAGCCGCAAAAACTGGTAATCAAAATGCAGCTGCCGCTATAGAGAAAAAATGGTACGCTAATGGTGATGAAATCGTTGAGTTTCTTAATAACATCAACCCATATATAGGAAAAGAAGAATTCCGAAAAATGTTTTATGAACATTTAGCACTAACGAAAGCAGAAGCACTTACCTTCCTAAATAAAGATTATGAAGCAGGAGTACAACTTTACAATAAAATTGAAAAAGAAGCATTAGAAATGGCCGACATGATAACAAACGCAATCGTAAAACAATTCCCACAAGTATTTCAATAAAGTGAAATGTTAATCAGAGTAGGTATTACTACTAAGTAATACTTGATAAAATAAGTCGATTCCCCAACATAAATCGGCTTATTTAACTTTCTCTCCATGATATTTCACCTCTCCTCTTTACATTTAGCTTATATCGATATATTTTATTAATATCCGTTTTTTATAGGAGGAAATAGTTTGATTAACGCGATTGGGCTCGTTTTTATACTTACAAATAAACACGAGAAAAAAAAGAAAGTTTACCTAAATGAAAAATTTGCACTAATAGATATTATTGATTCTAAAGAAGTATTTGATGATGAAGGGAATCCTTTAGTAGAACTAACATGTAAATACAGTATATATTTAGATGAAAAATATTACTGTAAATCTCTCGATGATTATACTGGACAAGTATTTCCTTTCTTAAGTGCAAAAATAGGAAAAGGTCTTCTAAGAAACTTAAACTACTACTTTTCTTACGTTGATGCCTATGATAAGAAACCACCAGTTAAAGAAATAAGACCGCTGATGAAACAAGTAACTAACAGATAGCGAAACATACAAAAAAGGAAAGCATCTAGCTCTGGATGTTTTCTTTTTTATTGAAAACTCATTCATTCTCATCCTCTTCTAAAAGTATGTATCCAAGCATATTTTAAATTAAAAACATTGGAGGATTAGACTGAATGAAATACTCAGAAACAATTATAAGTAAACGACTTCGAACGCTTAAAATGACGGGTATGTTTTTCATGCTAGTATTAATAGCATGGATTGGATATACAAAATTACTTTATGAAAACGGATTTCTTCAAGAAAAAAAGAATTCAGTAGAAGTAATGAATACTAGCATTACAGGAGAAATAGAGCAGCTTTTTCATATAAACTTGCAAGGTTATCGAAAAACAAACCTTGATGCTGTTATAGAAGCAAGTAAAACCGATCCAAGCGAACTATCCCTAATTGAACTGGTCAACAAATCCTGCTCGCGAGATTGCATAGGTGAGCCAGTAACATATGTAAACTCAAACAATGGATATATCTTTTATAAGGAATCTAATGGAACTAATGTAGCTATAACGGTTAAAAAGAAAGACACATGGGTAATTGTAAAGAAATCTGTTCAAGATGGAATATAACCACCCTAAAAAAGAGTACGTATCGTACTCTTTTTTATTATTAATACCCTTCATCTTCATCTCTACAATGGCATTTCGGTTTTGTTTTACAATGACATTTTTCACACTCACATTTCGGTTTCTCTTTGCAACAACATTCGGGAAAATCACTGCGTTTACATCTACATCTCCCAAACATTAAATTATCCCAAAATTTATTACAATTTCGGGAATGCCCACAATGACAAGTATTCCCCATGGATATGCTTCCTCCTTAATAGAATTCATCATATTCTATGTTTGAAAGTATACAAAGGCTTGTTTATTAGTCTATTTTCTCCATATTATAACTAGATTTAGAAGATTACATAAAAATAAAAAGCCGTCACATGACGGCTTTTTATTTAGCAAACTACTCTTTTGTATAAAAAAATTTAATTCCTTTCGTATCTAACCAAGCCGTTACTTTGTCCAGTTCGTTCCCTTGACGATAATCTGTCTCGAAATACACAAGTCCTTGGTTATTTCCGGGAGATATTATTTTAGAAGTATATCCAAGCTTATCCATCATTTGAATCATGTCAGGAATTAAATTTACACCAAATTCATAAGTAACTACTTTGTTATATTTATTCACTATAATTCCAACCCCTTCTTGTTTCTTTATTGGCTCAACAGTTTGATTTATAAACCAAGCTAACGGTTTATTTCCAATTAGCTCATTTAAATCACATTTTCCGATACCAGCTACATTCCCTGTTTCTGTGTATTGCCAAATATCACATGGATACGCCGGTTTGTTACCACCATAACGAGGAATCCATACAAAATCAGAATTGACATTTGCCATTCCAAATGGAGCATACATATGATGAGCAATATATAAACCGACCTTCTTAGCTCCTAATCTACGTAATTCATCAATAAATGCTTGTGCACCCGCTCTCATATCATTCATTGTTTTTACTTCTACGTCAGCTACCCAAACTGTGGCATTTTTTTCACCACGGTTCCAAAAGTCTCTTGCTTCTATCCGTGCATCCTCTACTGAAACGAAACGACAGAACGCATAATTACCAAACGGAATATTTCTTACTTTCATTGCTTGTACATAATTATTATATAAAGGATCAACATAAGTTGAACCATCTTGCACACGTGCAATTACGAAATCTAATTGTGGGGCTGCGATATCCCAGTTAATATTGCCATTCCATTTTGAAATATCTACAATGTAACCCATTATTCATCATCTCCTTTTTTATTATCATATTCAGAGATTGTATTTTTCGCTCTTATCCCTTAAACAATCAAGTCAGTTTTTTAATTAGCAGTAGAGATTTTGTATTCATTGATAATAATTTAAAATTTAACTTATGTATCGAAAAATAGAATATTATTATAGATTTAAAAGATGATTATTCAAAAAAACTAAAGTATATAATTAAAACCACCTTTTTGATAGGTGGTTTTAATTATATACATTGTCCATATTTGTGGTTACATAGTATATTATCGTGAGCCATTAAAATAATAAAAGCCAACTTGTATTTTTAACCCACTGATTAAAGTTTTACTTTATCTCACATACTCATAGTACCACTTACGCGCATCTAACCAAGCTGTAAATTTATCGATATTTCCAGCTGGATAGCCATTCGTTATAGCATAACCAATGCCATCTTTCTGAACGACAATTTGTCCATCAATACCCGCATCAACCATCGCTTGAGCCAAAGCTTGTAAATTACTAAATGCTACACCGCCAGTTTTTACTTTGAGCAAATCCACTGTACCTCCTCCAGTTTGTCCTGTAAGAGCAAACACAATAGAATTAGCGATTTTATCAACATTCCATTTTGCCATGTCAGATTCATTATCAATAAATCCTAATTCTATAAGAATAGCAGGTGCTTTCGTCCCATTTAATACCGCTAAATCTGTACGCTGTTTTGCACCTCGATCACGCCATCCAATATCTTTTGCTAGTTGAGCTGAGATTTTAGCCGCCAAGTCTTTCTGATCATAATACAGAACCTCAACACCCTGTCCATTTCCATCGCTTGCATTAAGATGAAAAGAAATAACTAAATCCACAGCATGGGAATTGCTTTTACGAATGATATTATTTAAATTTTGTGATTGAGTTGTTCCTACCTCGTCCGTATCGTCATAAACCGTGTGTCCTAAGGCTCTTAACTTAGCCGCCACGGCATCTTTAACTTGCCTATCCAGAACGTGTTCTTTCCGATTCCCGAAATTAGCACCTTGAACAATACTATTATGTCCTCCGTGCAAACTATATCTAGCCATTATTCATCAACATCTCCTTTCTTAATATTCTATTCAAAACTTGTCTTATTGCTATTCCCACTTACAATCTTAACTGTACCCATACACCCTACATTTTCTAAAATTGACGGTACGAACAAAAAAGCATCACCCTTTCGGCGATGCCTAAGCTCCCTAAATAAATAGAGTTTAAAATCACTGAAACTTCACCTATATTTCCTCCCCTTCCTTCACAGCTTCTATTAACCTCTGCAACATATACCCAATCCCTTTACACCCCTCTAGCGGATATGTAATCATTTCTTCTGGATATAACTTTGTCACTACTTTTTTATGCTTTTTTCCTGCTAGTAAGACGATTTCGTCAAACTGTAATAAACTTTTATCTACCATCTGTTTTTGTAATTGCTCTATACTTATTACCTCATCGCTTTTTGAATCAAATGCAAGATCATAGTTTTCTAATACAATATCATTTGGTCTTAAAAATCCATGTTTCGCTGATAATATAACCCAGTTTTCGAAAAACATAGTTGCGTACGCCTGACATGCTTTTCCGAACGGACTAATATATACATCTTTTGCTTCCATCGGTCCGTAGTTTGAATGCTTATCCCAAATTTTCTTTTTTCCACAAGGAATTATACATAGCCTTTTCATATATATTTCTACTCCCTTTACTTCTGTAAATAAAATTCGTTATTTTGTACATTTTTCTCTCGAAATACTATATAATAATTCCGAAAGCTAAAATTACACATTTTACCATATACGTACTATGGATCACTCTCATTGCAAATATTATAATACCATAAAAATTTTTGCTTTTTTTCTTCAAAATATTAAATATAAATTTTAACATAAGGATGTATAGATATAATTAAAAAGGAGGTTCATAAAAATGAAAAATATTATCCCTGCACTATTAGTCTATTTTATCGTTTGCGTTATTTCCGTTATCATCCCAGCATCTGAAGGCTATAATTATGTCGGCTGGAAGTTATTTGTTGGGCAAGTGTATGCGATACCTATTTTCTTCATTACTGCGATAATCACATTTTATATAAACAAGAAAAAATCTTACGAATAAACGATTATAAGGATAGCTAACGCTATCCTTATTTTAATTCGTTAATCAAATCTAAAATAGCCCTTGCAGTACTTTGTATCCTTTCTTCCGAAAAGTCAAACGCAACACCTGTATTTATATATATTTCCTGTATAGGTAAATTCCAATCTGAACTCGCTCCCTCTTTAAAGAAAGCAATCGCTTGTTCCTGATTCTCTCGATAAATTTGAAACAATTGCATCGCTCCTATTTGCGCAATTGCATATTCAATTTTATAAAAAGGAAACTGAACAAAGTGAAATGACTCGAACCAATTTCATTCTCTACTCCTGCAATATCAACTGATGAATATTGATACCTTTTACATAGTTCAATATATTTCTCATCTCGCTCTTCTGGTGAATGGTTTGGATTTGTATAAAGCCAGTGCTGGAATACATCTCCTGAAACTGACGATATTAATAAGGATAAAGTACGATATAATTGAGCTTGCTGTACTTCTTTATAATCATCCTCTTGCGTATAAAAAATATTAAGCTTATCCATTAATAGTAATTCAAGACTAAGGGAATAAAGTTCCGCCACCTCTTCACGAAGGTATCTTTCCTGCATACTACTTTCATTGTTAAATTGTTTATAAAAGTGAAATGCATGCCCCAATTCATGTATTAATGCATGAATCGCATAAAATGAAGAACTAAAATTAGAATAAACAAAAACGTCTTTACTATGAGATAAGGTAAAGCAAGCAGCTCCTGGTGCTTTATTTTTCCGTTCTTGTACGTCAATTAATCCCGCTTTCCTTATATGAGTAAATTCCTCATGAAAACATGAATCTGTCTTCCGCAACATTTCTTCAATTCCATCCAATAAATTAATATAATTTTCAAATGGATATTTTTGCAAATTACAAGGAGCAAGATCCCAGGGACGATACGTTTTTACATCAAGATTCTTTTTAAGAAAACTTCCTAACTGTTTCCAAATTGGTACAACACACTTTTCTATCGACTCATGAAACTTAAAACAATCTTCAATACTGTAATCTCTATTTTTTTGTTTAAAGGCATACTCACTATAATTATTAAATCCTGCATTTAATTTTCTGTTTTTTAGAGATAAAAAAGGACAAGTAGCCAATCTGACTACTTGTCCTTGCTGTTTATGTGTACTCAATAAAATTAAGCTTGGAATGCTTCTGTTAATACTGGTACGATTTGTTTTTTACGAGATACAACACCTTTTAATGTAGCTGTGTTGTTTTCTAGTGATACGTTGTATGCTTTCTCAACAACGTTTGCTGCTTTACCGATCGCAAGACCGACAGAATCGTTAGTTAAGATATCAGTTACAACGAATAAGAATAGGTCTAAACCTTTTTCTTCTACTACTGCAGAAATTACTTTTTCAAGTTCCGCTTGGTGTACAAGAACGTCGTTTGTATCAACAGCGTTTACTTGTGCGATTTCAACTTTCGCATTACCCATTTGGAATTCTTTAGCGTCAAGAGAGATTAATTGCTCCATTGTTTTTCCGCTTAAGTCAGCACCAGCTTTTAACATTTCTAAGCCGTAGCTATCAGCATCTACACCAGCGATTTCCGCTAATTCACGAGCAGCTGCTACGTCTTGTTCTGTGCAAGTTGGAGATTTGAATAGTAAAGAATCTGAAATAATTGCAGATAACATTAAACCTGCAACTTCTTTACGAATTGTAACGCCATTTTCTTTGTACATTTTGTTTAAGATTGTAGCTGTACATCCAACTGGCTCACAACGATAGTATATAGGATCGCTTGTTTCAAAGTTAGCAATACGGTGATGGTCAATAACTTCTAACACACGAACTGATTCGATATCGTTAGCACTTTGTTGACGCTCGTTATGGTCAACTAAAATAACGTTGTCCACTTCGCTTGCTACTGTCTCAACAAAACGCGGTCCTTCTACTTTAAAATAGTCTAACGCAAATTGAGTTTCACCGCTGATTTCGCCTAAACGTACAGGCTCAGCATTCATTCCTAATTCTTTTTTCAATTCTGCATAAGCAATTGCAGAACAAATTGCATCTGTATCTGGGTTTTTATGCCCGAAAACTAGTACTTTTTCCATGTTTTCCACCTCTTCATGAAAAGGATATCTTAAAGAAGCAAATATGACAATATTTAAAGCATATTTTTTTATAAATAATTGCACTTTCTTCTATATTTTTCATCATTTTCATAAAAAAAATCATCTAAAATGAATTAGATGATCGAAATATATGTTTCAATTAAAATAGTGTAGGAGCTTGCACTACGTTGTTAAAAGCGAAATTTGAAGCTAAGCCATTATTCACAAGGTTTACATCTATAACTTGATAAAACGCATTTCCAGTGTCTGCAATTTCCCAAACAGCTAAAATAAGATGGTATCCACTACGATCAGTTGGTACATTTGCTTCATGCGTTACTGTTGTCCCTGGTCTAGCCCCACCGTCATTTTTCACATAGAATGGCACTAAATCTAAATCTGATCGCGTTAAAGGTTTATTTGGATTCCAGCCTTTTTTCGTAATATAATATTTCCACTCTTTTGTACTATGAGGAGCAGTTAGTTTCCACTTGAATGTATTCGTCCCGCCATTTAACGTAACTTTCTTCCACCTATCCACAGTTTGAACATCTAAAGCAGGAAAATGACCAGCCCCTGCAATTTGTCCATCAGAAGGTCCTAGTTGCGGAAATCCCCCTATCCCTTCTACACTTTGTGGTTCATATTGAATCGGTCCACAATTTACATTTACCCCTTGCTTACATAAATAAGATCGGCTCGCTGGTGATTCTACATAACCATGAGCTGAAGCCTTTTCTGAAAATCCAAATGTTAATAATCCCGTAAGTAATACGCCACCAATTAAAATAACTTTCTTCATCTTTTGTAAACTATTCTTTTTCATTCTTTCATCCCCTTCCGATAATAAAGCGAAAATAACTATAGTTGGCTAGTCATCTTCTCTACATTTATTATAAGACGAGAATCATTACTAAAAGAACCCTCTAAAAACTTTCTCAAATTCATTTAGTGCGTTAAATGGATTATATCAATAAATTTATTTAACACCGCCAGAAAAATATAGACGGTGTTAAAATAGTTTCTTATTATTCAGTATGATAACCTTTTAATCACAATTTATATGCATTTATAATAAAGAACCGTAGCATCTAACTTTCCATTCGGAGAAATTGCATACCCTGGTATTGTTCCAACTTCTTGGTAGTCTAGTGATTTGTACAATTTATTGGAAGGATCTCCTTCTCTAGTATCTAATACTAAAAGAGACCTGTTTTCTTGCTTCGCTCGTTCCTCTGCTTTTTGCATAAGCAATCGTCCAATACCGTTACGTCTAAAGTTTGGATGAGTCATTAATTTGCAAATCTCGGCTCTATGAATTCCGTTAGGCTTTGTAACTAATTGTAATTGAATACTCCCTGCTACTTCGTTGTTTATTTTAGCTACATACAATATCACTTCTGGCGCTATGACTGTTTGCCAATACTTTGTTGCGTCTTTTTGTTCCAGTGGAGGCAAAAAACCAATTGATGCCCCATCATTTACAACCGTTTTCAAAAGTTTCGAAAGTTCTTCCATATCATTTTCTAGTTGCTTAATTTCTTCAATTACTAAATTTCGCATTACTTTTCCCCCTTTTGTTTCATTGTAACAATTTTTAAAGAAGGAATAATGAAATAATAAGATGAATTTATATTAAGATATGATTTTTTGTGAAAGGATAACGATATGAAATATATATTAGATAGAACGTACGCAAAAGAACTACTCGAATGGGCATATGAACAAAACCCGGGCCCTTGGTTTGAACATTCACTACATGTTGCTCATGCAACTGAAAACATAATTATAGAACTTATAAAAAAAGGGTATGACCTAGATGCTGACATAGCATATAACGCTGCCCTTTTGCATGATATCGGAAGATACAAAGGTTTTACCAAATCGGTCATTCATTCCTATGATGGTTATATGTATATGAATGATTTAGGATATGCAGGAAACGCCATTATTTGTGTGACACACTCATTTCCCTGTAAAAATGAACATATAGATATCGCAGCGGAATGGCATCTCGTTCCTGACCATATGAAAAGCCGGTTGGTTGCAATATTGAATGAACATAGTAACTACGACTTATACAATAAAGTAATTACTCTTTGTGACGCTCTTGCTGACGCGGATGGCTTTACTACGCTGGAAAGAAGATTAATTTCCGTTGGTTTGCGTCATGGTACAACATCTCATACATCTTTACATTGGAAAGGGTTTTATGCAATTAAGAAAGAATTAGAAGCTTTAATCGGTAAGAGTATATACACAGTTCTTCCTGATGTAGAGAATTCGATTTATGAAGATATAGAATACTAAAGTGAATACAAATTTAATTTCACATAAAAAAACGTTTTAAACATAAAGTTTAAAACGTTTTTTTATTCAATGCTTTTGATTTTTCAGTTCTGTTAAACACTCTTGCACTAAAGTTACCGCTTGACTCATCGCAGCTCCGCCAGCAAATGCTGCTGAAACACCACATGCTTCCAGAATCTCTTTATCCGAACATCCTTGATCAAGACAACCTTTTGTATGATAAATTGTACAATACTCATCTTGCGTTGCTAAACTAATTCCTAATGCAATAAGTTGTTTTTCTCTTTTTGTTAAAGCACCCTCTTGAAAACAAGCTTGCGTAAACGCATTATATGTCTCAGCGATTTCAGGAATTTGATTTGTAAAACTACCTATACCTTCTTTATAATGATGTAGAATATCATTTATCGAACTATGTTGCTCATGTTCCATCTTATTCCCTCCAGTCATATTATCCATACCTATTGTAGTATGCGATGAAATGGAGGCAATATACCTTCTTTTAAATTAAGAATTTTCAGTTAATTTACGTTATAATTTTAAATTATCATCTACAATAACTTTTTCTCTAGAACTTTTTCTTTCAACCTCTTTACTTCTTTCTTCCCAAAATGTTAATCCTTCAATCCCCACATTTTTAGGATTAAATACTGGATCTTTCCCTTCTTTTTTCTGCGTTTCATAGTCTTTTAACACTTTTAATGCAATTTTACTTAATAATAGAATCGCGATTAAGTTTAACCATGCCATACTACCGATTCCTAAATCTCCGAGATTCCATAAAAGCGACGCTGATTCAACACTACCGATGTAAACCATAATTAAAAATCCAAATTTTAAAACTGGTTTTAACCAGCCATACTTCAATTGACGATCTAAATAAGTAAGCGTCGTTTCAGCGATATAGTAATAAGCGAGTAACGTTGTAAATGCAAAAAAGAAAATTGCAATTGAAATAAATATTGGACCAAACCCTGTCATCACAGTTTCAACTGCTTGTTGCGTATAAATTGGACCTGCTTCCACATTTCCTATGTTTTTTACAATAGCGCGTTTCCCTTCAGGTATAACATTATACATACCTGTAATTAATATCATAAGAGCTGTCGCTGTACATACGACAATTGTATCGATATATACGGAAAACGCTTGAACTAATCCTTGTTTTGCAGGATGCGATACTTCAGCAGCAGCCGAACTATACGTCGCTTCTCCGACACCAGCAACGTTTGAAAATACAGCGCGTTTTACGCCCCATGCAATAGCTGCACCAACAATTCCACCAAACATTTCATTTACACCAAATGCGCTAGAGAAAATTAAAGCAAACATACTTGGAATCTCCGTTACATTCGCAATTAATATGATACATGTAACAATTACATAACCAATTGCCATAAATGGAACAAGCATTTGAGAAACGCCAGCAATTCTCTTTACACCACCAAAAATAATTGCTGCTAGTAACACGACTAAAAATATACCAGTTATATATTTGTTAATACCATTAGAGTTTTCAAATCCAACTGCGATACTACTAGATTGAATACCTGGTAATAACACGCCATATGAAAGTGTTACAACTACCGCTACAATGACTGCAAACCATTTCATTTTTAAACCTTTCTCAATGAAATATGGAGTACCGCCGCGATATTCATTCCCTACTTTACTTTTGTATACTTGAGATAATGTTGATTCAACAAACGCGCTCGCTGCCCCTAACAAAGCCATTACCCACATCCAAAATACAGCTCCAGGCCCGCCGAAAGCGATTGCTGTCGCTACCCCTGCGATATTACCAATTCCAACTCTTCCTGATAAGGCTAAACAAAATGCCTGAAAAGATGATATTCCCGTCTCTGAACTCTTTCCTTCAAATAATAGTTTAATCATCTCTTTAAAATAACGAATTTGCAAAAAGCGTGTTGCAATCGTGAAATATACGCCTGCCCCTAATGCAAAAACAACTAAACCGATACTCCACACTTGCCCTACTAACCATTCTACTAAATTCTCCATCCAAATCCCCCTTATCATTCTTTTGAAAAACAATTTTGTATATAAGAAAACGGACAACTATTATCAAACTTTCTAGTTGTCCGCATCTTTCATTATTTCATCCCTCAATTTTGTCAGTAAAACGCCCTATTACTTTATATTTACCCAAACACTTTTCACTTCTGTATAATTATCAAGCGCATATGAACCTAATTCGCGGCCAATACCAGATTGTTTGTATCCACCAAATGGTGCAGCTGCATTTTCTAAGTTATAATCATTAATCCACACTGTTCCTGCTTTTAATTTATTTGCCACTTGATGACCCGTTTTGATATTTTGCGTCCATACACCCGCAGCAAGGCCATAAGATGAGTTGTTCGCTCGTTCAATTACTTCTTCTGTCGAATCAAATGGAAGTACAACAACAACTGGTCCAAATATTTCTTCCTTAACGATTGTCATATCGTCTGTAACGTCTGTGAATACAGTTGGCTTAACGAAATAACCTTTTTCAAGCGCACGTTCACCACCAGCCGCAACTGTAGCACCTTCTTTCTTCCCTTGCTCAATGTAATTTAACACACGCTCTTGTTGTTTCTTAGATACGAGTGGACCCATCTCCGTTCCTTTCTCCATACCTGCTCCAAGTTTTACGTTGTTCGCCATTTTCACAAGTGCATCTACTACAGTTTCATAATGTTTACGATGAACAAATACACGTGATCCTGCGCTACAATTTTGACCGTGATTATACATAATACCTTGGAATGCACCACTAATTGCTTCTTCCAAGTCCGCATCTTCTAAAATGATATTTGGTGATTTGCCGCCAAGCTCTAACGTTACATGCTTAATCATTTCTGCAGACTGACGCATAATATACTTTCCTGTAACAGTAGATCCTGTAAAAGCAACTTTATCAATGTCATGATGATTTACAATTGCCGCTCCTGCTTCAGGACCAAAGCCTGGTACAAAGTTTACAACACCGTTTGGAAATCCAGCCTCTTTAAAGAGTTTTGCTGTATATAGTAAGGATAAAGGTGTTTGCTCTGCTGGTTTTAATACGATCGTACAACCTGTCGCCAGTGCAGCTCCCATTTTCCAAGAAGACATAACGAGCGGAAAGTTCCACGGAATAATCTGACCTACAACACCTACAGGTTCATGTCTCGTATAGTTTAAGTAATCTTTTGAAATCGGGATTGTTTGCCCAATAATTTTTGTAGCCCATCCTGCGTAATAACGATAATTTTCTACAGTCGCTGAAATATCATCCTCAAGTGCTACTTGATACGGCTTCCCATTATCTAAAGCTTCTAATTGCGCTAACTCTTCTCTATGTTCTTCAATTAAATCTGCTAATTTATAAATAAGATGCGATCTTTCAGCAGTAGTCATTTCTGCCCACGGACCAGATTTAAATGCAGATCTTGCTGCTTTTACTGCAGCATCAATATCCTCTTCTTGCGCTTCACATACGACTGCTAAAACATCTTCTGTTGCTGGATTGTACGTTTCAAACGTCTTTCCGCCAATAGCAGAAACAAATTCGCCATTAATAAACATTTTAATTTCTTCATTTAAAAACGCTTCCACTTTTGGTTTCAGCTCAATATTTGTCTTTAACATTATGTTCTCCTCCTTATTTAAACAGCTGCATGAGCTGCAATATTTGATAAAATCGTTTGAAGCTTTTGATCTTCGTTAACAGTTAATCCTAGTCTTGGATAGCGAGAAGGTCCTCCCGCTTGCCCATGTAATTCCATGGAACGTTTAACGATTTGAACATATTTCCCTGACCCTTCAAGAAATTCGCAAAGTGGTAAAATAGCATCGTTTATTTCCCATGCTTTTTCTAATTCACCATTTTGAAAATGCTCATACATTTTTGTAACGAGACCAGGAACGATATTTCCTGCTACTGAAACCCATCCCGAGGCACCAACTAAATATGATTCCATAACTAAATCTTCAGAACCACAGAAGACTTGGAAAGCCCCTTCACTTTGTCTTACTAAATCTCTTGCTTTTCGAATATCTCCGCTAGATTCTTTAATATGTGTAACATTTTCACACTCTTTTCCAATACGGAGCATTAGCTCTGTACTCATATCAACACCAGAAGTAAATGGATTATTGTATAACATAATTGGTATATTTACAGAGTTTGAGATTTCTTTAAAATGAAAATAGATCTCCTCTTCCTTCGGTTTACAATAGTAAGAGTTTATAATTAATGCACAATCCGCTCCGTGCGCTTCTGCATGTTTCGTATATTCAATTGTTTCTTTCGTCGTTTCCGCAGCAGTTCCAACAATGACTGGAATACGGCCATCAATTTCTTTCAAAACGGTTTCTACCATTTTAAATCGCTCTTCTTTTGATAAACTTACAAACTCTCCTGTACTTCCATTAATGATGATGCCTGCAACCTTTTGTTCGATAAAGTAATTTACATTTTGTTTTACCCCATCCCAATTAATTTCCTGAAATTCATCCATCGGTGTTATTAATACTGGAAATGCCCCTTTAATTTTTTGCATATTTATCTCTCCTTATCACATTTTATTTTAATAAGAACCCTGCCGGAAATGGATCCGTAGGGTCTAATAGAAACGTCTGCATTCCTGTAATAAATCCTCTACTTTCAAAACGGAAAATGTATCCTAGCTCCTCCTTCTTCACTTTTTCCACAGTTATAAAACTATTAAATATACTTTCATTTTTAAAAGGTTTATCCGCCATATAATCATTTTTAAATAACGCATGAACATAGGAAACGATAGTAGAAACAAAACCTGGCGAACGTACGATAAAGTTATCTTCATGAAATGTAATCGACTTTATATGGTTCTTTTCTTTTTGCGAAGGATCTACTAAAATAAGCCTTTTTATTAGCGACTGTTTTTGTATAGCCTGCAGTGTAGCTTCTCCCCATCTTTTCAATTCTGGAATGTTTTCAACACGAATTTCTGGCGAATACGCACCTTTTTCTACAACTGCATATACTTTATCTGCTTGTATGAGAGAATAACTTACATTACCAACCTGTAAATTTTCCTCAATCAAATAGCAAAGTTTGCTTTCAAACGAAACAGATACAACTTCATCATTCTCTACATACGCATGAACTAAAAATATTCCAGATAACGTTTCAATTTTGTATTGATTGGACTCTCTCTTTTTTAAATACCCACTTTCGAGTAACATCGTTATTACCGCAACAATGCCCCCATAATGAAGCGGAATCGAACCTTCATGATTAAAAAATAATACAGCTGCATCCACTTCATTATGGATAGATGGAACGACAATACACCCATTCAAACCGATAAAACCACGTGGTTCATTTAATAAAAGCTTCCTCTCTTCTGCTAATTCACCTGAAAATTGTTCATTTAATTGCTCCAAACTGTAGTAGTATTTGCATGGTACGTCTTTCATTACACGAAATGCCTCGCCATTTACATGTACGTCTACTGCTGTATACATTTTTTGAATGTTCATTTTATATCCTCCGTTTCATGTTCCATCGGCGGAATTAGCAAAAATCCTTCTTTGAGTGGATCCATTTCATTGTAAAAAAATTTATGCATACCCATAAGCCAAGCTGATCCCGTAATTTTCGTTATGACAGCTTCAATATTTTCAACATGTGTCGTATTCACGACATATCCTTTAAATAAAGAACCAACGATACTCTCATGAATGAACTCTTCACCAATTTTGATTTCTTTTTGAGCGTATAATACAGCTAGCTTCGCAGATGTTCCTGTACCGCATGGGGATCGATCTATTCCGCCTGGTGGTACAACAACTGTATTTTTCACATTCGCACATTCATGAGTAGCATCTGTATAAAATTCAACATGTGTTAATCCTCTAATAAACGAATACTCTGGATGAATGATTTCAAACTTCTCATTAATTGTGTTTCTTATATGAATCGCCTTATCGATGATTGTAGATGCATTTTCTGGTACTAATTCTAGGCCTACTGAATTCGCATCAATAATGGCATAAAAATTCCCTCCATACGCAATATCAGCCTCTACAGTTCCAATGTCTTTGACGTGTACAGTAATATTTTTCAATAAAAAAGCTGGTATGTTACAGAAAGATACCTCTTTTGCTTTTCCATCTTGAACAGCAATATCTACTTCCACTAAGCCAGCCGGGGTATCTAGTTTTAAAGAAGTAATCGGTTCAACTACTGGAATTAAACCTGATTCAACTAACGCTGTACATACACCGATTGTATCGTGACCGCACATCGGTAAGTATCCACCTGTCTCTATGTATATAACACCTATATCAGCCTCAGGATGACACGGGTCTGTTAATAATGCCCCTGACATTACATCATGACCACGCGGTTCATTCATTAACAATTTTCGAATCCAATCATATTCCTTTTTCATATGTAACATCTTCTCTGCCATCGTCTCTCCAATCAACTTTGGAAGTCCGCTAATTAATGTCCTCGTTGGATTCCCGCCCGTATGTGTATCAATAGTCGTAAAGACTCTTTGTGACCTCATCCGTTTAACACCCTTTCTGTAAAACGACTCAAACGAAGTGGTTCAATAGGAATAATTGTCTCTTTTTCATTTAATAACTCTTCAATTACTTTCCCAGTAACTGCTGCAAGACTAATCCCATCCCCTTCATGTCCAGCGGCAATGAAATAATTCGGAATATGTTCCACTCGTGAAATAATCGGCAAATGATCTTCTGTCCACGGACGTAAACCAGCGTAAGAACGAATTACCATCATATCTGCCATTTTCGGATAAAAGCGAATCGCTCTATTTGCGATACATTTAATGACTTCATTGTTTATTCTCGTATGAAACCCTACAAATTCACGACTACTTCCAATTAAGAAATTTTGACTTTCAGTAGGCTCAAATACGAGCGCAACCCCGTATTTTTCAGTTAAAGCATCTACTTTTCTTTTTCCGCCAAATTTAGAAATTAAATAACCGAATTCCATTACTTTACGGCATCCTACATGTTGTTGCCTTGATGCTACTATAATATGCCCTTTTCTCGGTTCAATTGGTATATTTACATTTAACATCTGACCAATCTTAGGAGCCCACACACCGGCTGCATTTACAACTTGTTTTGCTGTAAAAGTACCATTCGTAGTTTCTACAACAAATGAACCATTCGTCTCTATTTTCATACTCTTTACTTCGGTCTGCTTAAAGGCTTTTGCGCCAAACTTTTGTGCCTCTGACAGAAGCGAGAAAGCAAGGAGATATGGATTCACAGTTGAATCCGTCGCACATTCTAAACCGCCTAATAAATCATCAGCAAAAAAAGGCGACTCTTCTCTTATATCTTGCCTATCAAGCATTCGAAACGGTAATCCAGCTTCTTTTTGCCGATCTACCCATTGCTGCGCAGCTTCCATCTCTTCGTCTGACTCACATACGAGAATACTTCCTGGTGCCCTATATTCAAATGAATGCTCTAATTTTTCACTTAAATCAGTTACTAATTTTTGACTTACTAAAGACATTTGACTATCAAACCCTGGGTCTTTATCAATGGCCAAAATATTCCCATCACACCGTGAAGACGTCCCGCTGACAAATTCTCCTTTTTCAATGATTGTTACGTCTCTTCCGTATTTTGAAGTGTAATAAGCGATAGAACACCCTATTATTCCACCACCTATAATTAAAACGTCGCAGTGCCTCACAATATACTCCTCCTTTCCCTAAACCTCTCACTTTCTTTTATGCAATTGACGTGCCAATTCTGCACATATACAATTTCCATAAACAATATTTTTATTTGTAAAAATAATTCAAATTTATAGTAAATAGGTGTATTATTTTTTTATCACTGTCAAATTTTTTATACATAACGGGAGGATATTATGGCATTTTCATTTCCGACTATACAAGAGTTTTTGGAAAGTATTTTAATCGATCATACATGTAGCCTTAATCACATTAAGCAAGTAAACGGAAGGTTTTATTATCTCCCTTCTACTACAGAAGAATATAATTGCGCCATTATTTATGTAGATGACTCATTCACTGCATTAATTGACGCTTTTTCTTATGAATTAGCTGTTATCATCCTTAACGAAAACGATGAGCCGATATTCTGTATAACCTCTCAGCAAATGATTCCATTTCTTTATAAGTCCTACAATGAACTACAGTCATTTTATAACACCGTAATACAAACAACTGACTCTTCTGTTACAGTCATTGATAGTAAAGAATGCGTTCGAACTTGGACAGATGGTGCTGAAAAAATATTTTCAGTCAACCATAATGAGATTATTGGGCAACCGATTACTCGTTTTTTTGATTATAAAGACTTGGAAATTTTACAATCTTTACATGATGGAAAAAATATAGTCGCTCAGTTCCATCAGCCTCGTCCCGATTTATTCGTATTAATTAATTCAAATCCAGTTTATTGTAATGATGAAATTATAGGAGCAGTCGTTTCAGAAACAGATGTTACAAATCAAGTCGCTTTAAATGAAAAACTATTTAATATGTCACATGAAATGCACCGTTTAGAACAAGAAGTGGCAAAGTATAAAGATGAATCCGATCCATTCCTTGCGATGAATGGGAAAAGTCCTGTTATACAAAGAACGATACAATTAGCTAGAAAAGTTTGTTCGGTGAAATCAACTGTTTTAATACTTGGGGAAAGCGGAGTTGGAAAAGAAGTATTTGCGAAAGCAATTCATGAAGCAAGTGAAGCAGCGAAGGCGCCTTTCATTTCGATTAACTGCGGGGCAATTCCAGAAGCTTTATTTGAAAGTGAATTATTCGGTTACGAGCGTGGGGCCTTTTCTGGAGCGAATAGTAAAGGGAAAAAAGGTAAAATCGAACTCGCACAAGGCGGTACTTTATTCCTCGATGAGATTGGCGAAATGCCGCTCGATATGCAAGTAAAACTGTTACGTGTACTACAAGAACGAAAGTATTACCGAGTTGGCGGAGAAAAAGAAATTAATATTGATTTCCGCATTATCGCTGCTACAAATCGGGATTTACAAGAAGAAATGAGAAAAGGAACTTTCCGAGAAGATTTATATTATCGTTTAAATGTAGTTAGCCTGCATATTCCACCGCTGCGTGAAAGACGAGAGGATATTATCGAACTCACATACTCATTCTTAAACGATTTTTCGATCAACTATAACCGACCAATTCGTGACCTACCTTCAAGCATTATGCATGAACTGCTTCATTACAATTGGCCAGGTAATATTCGCGAACTTCGAAACGTTGTTGAACGGCTTGTGGTATTCGCAACAGACGGAATTATAAAACAAGAATATTTACCATTTCATACGACTGAAACTTTAGACAACCATACAGCTCATTCCCTATTACTCAGCAACAATAATACAATCCTTTCTTTACAAGAAGAGATGGATGAGCATGAGAAAAAAGTTATTGAAAAGGCTTTACGAATTTTAAATGGGAATAAATTAGAATGCGCAAAACAACTTGGCGTAACAAGGGCTACTTTATATAACCGTTTAAAGAAACTCGGACTTCAATAAAGAATCAGTATGCACCAATCAGGCGTTTATAGGTAGCCCTCTCCCCTCTATATTGGCATGATTTTTGCATATATAATTTGTGCAAACCGAACTAGAGGAGGAATACATATGACAAATAAAAACAACTTAATCGTTTGTCGTTGTGAAGAGGTTACATATGGACAACTTCAATCGACAATTGCTGAATATAACTGCTCGGCAAGAGAATTAAAACTAAGAACACGTGCTGGCATGGGATTTTGCGGTGGTCGCACATGCAGAATAATGATAGATCGAATGATAGAAAATGCGAATCCTGACGTAACTCTTAATGAACTACCGTTAAAATATCAACCACCAATACGTGCAGTTACTTTTGGATCGGTAGGTGAAAGTAAATGAATAGAATTACACATCACCCTATTTTAGGTACTTTACAAAGTAGTGAGCGTATTACTTTTCAATTTAACGGTCATCAATACGAAGCATATGAACATGAAACGATAGCTGCTGCCCTGTTAGCAAATGAAATACGGACATTAAGAGTTCATGAAGATAGCGGGACACCGCGAGGTATTTATTGTAATATCGGGCACTGTTCCGAATGCCGCGTGACAGTAAATAATCAAACAAATGTACGCGCATGCTTAACTGTTGTAGAAGAAAACATGGTTGTTGAAAGCGGGAAACAGCATCCGAATATCGTGAGAGAGATGGTGAAAAAACGATGAGTGATGTAATTATCATTGGTGCAGGACCAGCGGGATTATCTGCTTCTATCTCTTGTGCTCGTTTCGGACTAAAAGTGCTCGTTATTGATGAATTTATGAAGCCGGGCGGGAGATTGTTAGGACAGTTGCATCAAGAGCCTACTGGAGAATGGTGGAACGGAATAGAAGAATCGAAGCGACTTCATGAAGAAGCAGAATCACTTTCAGTACATATCAGGTGCGGTGTTTCGGTCTATAATTTAGATAAAGATGAAAACAATTGGTTTGTACATACTAATATCGGTACGTTAGAAGCACCGTTCGTACTACTTGCTACTGGTGCTGCGGAATATTCTATTCCCCTTCCAGGCTGGACACTTCCAGGAGTGATGTCAATTGGAGCAGCTCAAGTTATGACAAATGTTCATCGCGTGCAAGTTGGAAAAAAAGGAATCATTATTGGTGCTAACATTTTGTCTTTCGCCATTTTAAGTGAATTGCAATTAGCGGGAATTAAAGTAGATCATATTGTACTCCCTGAAAAAAGCGAGTTAAGTCAAAAAGCTGGTGAACCTGAAGAAGTTTTAAACTCTCTTTTAAATGCAGCACATCTCGCTCCTTCTGCTATTTTACGAATAGGTAGCCACTTTATGAAATATGATTGGATTCGAAAAGCTGGATTAACATTCTATCCAAACAGCGGAATGAAAATAAACGGAACGCCACTTCACCTTCGGAAAGCAGCTCTTGAAATTATCGGAACAGATCAAGTTGAAGGTGTACGTATTGCTAATATTGACTCTAAAGGAAATGTTATTAATGGATCAGAGAAAATATATGAAGCAGATTTTGTTTGTATTGCCGGGGGATTATACCCACTTGCCGAACTTGCAGCTGTAGCTGGTTGTCCCTTCCATTACATTTCAGAATTAGGCGGACACGTTCCTCTCCATTCCGAAACAATGGAAACCCCTCTTCCAGGTTTATTTGTAGCTGGCAATATTACAGGCATTGAAAGCGGAAAAATTGCGATGGCGCAAGGAACTGTTGCAGGTCTATCAATTGCTAAATATGCAGGTGAACAACATGATATAGTCGACCAACAATTATATCACGCCATTCAAAACGTTCACTCTGTTCGTCAGAAAGCTGCAATTCAGTTTAATCCGATGGTAGATATCGGTAGACGAAAGATGAATGAAATTTGGCGTGATTATTCTTCTACATATGCACATACTAAAAAGAGCTGCTGAGATTATTCTCAACAGCTCTTTTCTCTACTCATCCGAGTTATTAAATTTCGCTAATGCGTAAATACCTTCTTCATCATCTAATTCAAGCTGTAATCTCGCTGCGAATGAATTGACATTATATTCTCTGTCAAGCAATAAGCGTAATGCTTCGATTAAGTTTGCTTGAATTAAAATTTGCTGGCGACCATTTACCTCTACTTCCGCAGAGAAACCGTAGTCATCGTCATACATGAGTTCAACTAACACTTCTTCTGGACCCACTTGTCTTTTTTCAGCTATATATACGCAAAGCGCATTTATTAATTCTTGTTCAGAAATTTTTATTGTTTCCATGCTACTTCATCTGCCTTCTTTTTACGTTGGTCTTTGAAGTATTTAAATGCACGAACTGCTAACATTACGATACCAGCCATTACTAACATATTTACCATAAACGCTAATACAGAACCAAGAGCTCCCATATTTGCAAATAAGCTACCCATTAGTAAACCACCAAGACCACCTAGTAATAAACCTTTCATAAAGCTTCCTTTATTACTTTTTGGTGCTGTGTTTGTTGCTTTCGTTTTTGAATCTGGAGTCGTTTTTTGAGAATTTACATTTGAGTCTTTTTTGTTTAAATCAACTTTTGACTTTTGACCTGAACTTGGTGTAAATGATTTTTTACCAGATTTGTAACTTTTCGCTGCCGCATGATCTACGAACATAAAGCTGCTAGCCCCAAAGATAACCATAAATGCTGTCATTACTGCTACAAGTTTTTTCAACATATTATATCCATTCTCCTTTTATATAGATATATGTGAAATCTATCTTTCTAGTAAATTCAGAATGATAGATTTGTTTTTAAGAACATTTTAAAGGTTCTTATGAACTTATTATATGAACTTTTGTCGAAATATGCAAGTATTATTTACTTCCGACAGTTTGGTGACAAAGGAAAATTTAAGCAAAACAGAATTGACTTTAAATGAAACAAAACATATTATAAGTTCATAAGAACTTTTTATTATTTTGGAGGTGAAAAGATGGAAACATTTCATCTCACACGAAACGAAATGGCTACCCTTCTTCTATCACTAAGAGGATGGAATACGAAAAAGCCTCTCG
>NZ_JAKUFQ010000079.1:0-26817 GCF_022663475.1 Bacillus cereus group sp. BfR-BA-01382 | reverse complement strand
TCTATGAATTGTTGATGCATCCATATTTGTTAATTCTGTCATTCGTTTACTTGCTTTGCCTGTAGGGGCTAAAAGTAGGATAGTAGCTTTAGGATTTACTTTTTTTATACATTGTACAATCGTGTTTGTCGTTTGAGTTTTTCCTGTTCCAGGGCCGCCAGTTAAAATACTAATACCATTTAGCAAAGCCATATACACAGCTTCAGCTTGTTTTTCAGCTAATGGGAAATATGCTTTTTCATATTCCTGTATAAAATCATCAATTTGAATCCTTTGACATAATGGAGTCTTGAAAGAGTGTACTAATTCTTTTAATCCAGAAACGATATTGTTTTCAATTCTGTGATAATCTGCTCGATAGATGCATACCTTTCCATCGTTGTTTTCCTCGGTCACAAGAGCACCAGAAGTAAATAATCCTTGTAGTATCGCATCTATTTTTTGAATCGGTACTGAAATCATCTGGTTCTTTGGATATGCCCCGACTCGAACAATGAATTCTTCTAATGAATCCAGTAACTCGTCTTTAAAAATACAAATATCACCTTTAGATTGCATTCTATGTTCGATGTAGAACAAGATAGCGTGTTTAATTCGCTCTACACCATCACTCGGTTTTCCTAATGCATAAGCGATTTTATCTGCATGTGTAAAATCTAATTTTGAAATAGAACATACGACATATGGATTTCCTTTTACTTTTACTAAACTGGTATCTCCTAAATCTTCGTAAATTCGAATAGCTACAGAGGATTCCAAGTCAAAGGATTGAATGAATGTAGCTAATTCCTCAAATCGTTTATGTTCAACTAATTGGTTTTGAATACTCTTTGCTCTTTTTTCTGTAAGACCGATATTTACTAAAACTTTATAGTCTTTTTCAATAAGTGAAATGGCTTCTAATCCCAATTCATCTACAATTTTTTTCGCTGTTTTCATTCCGACTCGTGAAACACGTTTTTTTATAAAATCTATTAATCCTTTTTTTACTTGAGGGATGGTGGCAGTTGGAGTAGCAGTAAGTTTAATGGAATACCCATATACTTTGTGTAATTGAACAACACCTGTCCCTTCGAATTTGTCACCTTTATGAACCGTGTTGAAATTTCCTTGAATTCTCATTTCTTTAGGGAATTGATTTTCAGAATCGTGATTTAAAATATTTGCTGTAATAATATAGAATCTACTTTCGGCATTTTCGTGTAGTATTTTCTTTACTTCGAATTCTAATGTGAATTGTTTTCCTGTTTTAAACATGATAATACGCCTCTCTTAGCTGTGTAAAAGTAATCCTGTTTCTGAATGGATAATAACTGGAGTGTTAGCTTCACTTTCCACAACGATATATTCCTCTCCATCAATTACTGATGGATATAGTATGAAATTAAGGTTATCTTCTTCTTCAGGTACATCACTCTCGATTAGGATAGTAAAGAATAAAACACCTTTATGATTTTTAATACCTTCTGAAATCCCTCTTTTTCTTAAATTGTATCTATCAGGTCTTACTAAATGTCTGTTTTCCGTAATAAAACAATCGGGTGCATTCGATAAAGCAGTGTTTGAATCTAATTCAGTAAACAATTCTTTTCTTATAAGAACAGGTATATCGGTAGATACATTAATTCGAATAATTTCTTTGTCAGGATAAATATTCTTTAAATTGAATTGAATTGATATTTCTTTCGCTTCTCCCCCAAAATTTGATTTATAAGATGTATAAAAAATAAATCCTCTATGAGGCACATTTAAAACTTTTTTAGGTCGAAACATTTTTCCGACAGAACAAATCCCGATGATTTCAGTCATGGAATAAATCCTCCTTCACTATATTAATCTTTCTTCAGATTAGCATTTCAATCGCATTTTGTCAATTATTCTTTACTAAAACGTATTAATCGAAGTAGGTAAAGCGATGTTCGTCTGACTGAAAACGAATATTTTTTTTAAAAAACATATAATATAACATACTTTGATAGGAAATATGTTTGAGGAAGGTGAGAAAAATGGAAAAGGTTCTGCGAGTTTTAGTTATAGATGATGCCCATTTTGTTCGTGAGTTAATAAAAAGAGCGATGGAAAAAAAACCAGATGATGAATTTATGTATGAAGTTGTAAAAGAATCTGAAACAGGAAAAGAAGGGATTATTGATTATTTTAAAATGAAACCTGATTTTATTGTCTTGGATTTAAGTCTTCCTGATATGGATGGATTTGATGCGATGAAACAGATTCTTTCAAAAGAACCAAATGCTAAAATCATAGCAATGTCAGAAGACTATAGTGATTCTATGAAAGAAAAAGCCCTTGCAAACGGAGCTACATACTATGTACCAAAACCATTTCAAAACGCATTTCTTTGGAAGGGCGTAGATGTAATCATAGAACGATTAAGAGAAGAAGGGTATCAGTTTCCCTACGAAAGCTCTGAGAAGGAGCTTAATTCAGAAGTTATTTGGGAAGAAGTAAGTGAAAGTGATGAAAGTCAAAACAATGAAGCTAATGAGGGTGTCGTAATCATCTCTTCTTCAGATGATGAAGAAGATGAGCTCTTTGCTATCACACCTCAAAAAACGGAGCAAAAGACCGTTGTTATTTTGGAGAATGAAGAGTTCGAAGAGGTGAAAGAGAGCGAGCCGTTATTTCAGGTTCCAAGGATTATAGAAGAAGGCGATAATGAGGAAACAATAAATCTTGAAATTATGACAAAAGATGACACTGATATACAAAAAGAAGAAAAAGATATGTTCATAATCAAAGAAGATAAAATAATTAATGATGAAAAAATAAAAAAAGATGAACATATTATAAAACATAATAAAAACATTATAGGTAATAATGTTGATAATAAAACATATGATATTGGAAAAATAGAAACATCTGATGTGGATGAGGTTAACTTAGAAGGGAAAGAGGTATCTCCATCTGAGGGGGGTCAAGCACCATTAGAACCAGTTAATGAATTAATTAGTGAAGAATCATCATATAATGGATTAACAAAAGATAATGGTTCACATCCAATGGTGCATTCAATTCGACCACCAAGGGATAAAGTTCTGAAACAAATGTATGAAGAACAATACCGGAATTATCCTAAGTTTTATGATGCAGAAGATGTTGAAAAGCCAGAAGAAAATGCTGATAAAAATAAAACAGGTTTATTTTCTTCATTAAGAAAAATTTTTCAGAAAAAATAAGGGGGAATTACACATGGAAATGACAAAAATTAAAGAAGCAATCGAAAAAGGAACAGTATTTAATGGGATGGTACGTTTAGTACAGCGAAGTGAATTGTTAAATACAGATATTCTGATGACTGAATTAAACGGAATGCAAGTAATTATTGCCCGTGAGGAAGTTGATATGAGAGATGTTAAAACTTCACTTGTTAATTATATTGGGCGAAAAATTTCATTTGTTATCGTATCAGTTGATGAAGACAAAGGAGTTTTAATCGCTTCTCGTAAAGTTGTTCAAGAAAAACAACGTGATGCGTTAATTTCTGAATTAGAATCTGGAACAGAGTTCGAAGCTAAAATCACAAAAATCTTACCATTTGGTGCTTATGTAGAGATTAAAGGAATTGCTGTACTATTACGCAACTCGGACTTCGCAGAAGGCTATACTGCTTTACGTGAAGTAAGCAAAGTGGGTGATGTTTTACAAGTGAAATTAGCGAAAGTAACGAAAAATAATCGTATTTTAGTTCAAGCGGTTGAGAAATACAAAACAGATTCGCCTATGAATTTAGAGAACTTTGAACCTAATCAAGTTGTATTAGGTCGAATTAGAAGTGTGAAACCTTGGGGTTGCTTCGTATGTATCGCAGAAAATATTGATGCGTTATGTCCAATTCCTGGAACAATTGAAGTCGAGGAAGATATGCGTGTTAGCTTCCGAATTACACAAGTACGTAAAGAAGAAGAAAAAGTCAGAGGTAAAATCATTAACATCTTACCAGATGACATTGAAGAATAGAATTCTAATAGAACAGAGGATAAGATAGCAAGAGTATTTATCTCTTGCTATCTTTATATCACGAAAGGAGATGTTGTCATGTATCTAAATGAGTTAAATAAAATATCTGATATTCCTGACGACTTAAGACAGACGTTTCAAAATAAATTTACAAATACCGTTTCTAAAAATGAAATTATAAAAATGAAAAACGATGGAAAACTAACAGAGCGAGATTTAGAGATTGCTAAATTCCTATTCAAATTTAGATTTGCAACAGCAAGTCAAATTCAACAATATTTACAGATTCTAAACGAGGATTCTGAGGAGAGTGCATCCATTTATGCAATTCGAAATCGTTTGGAAAAATTAGTACAAAATCGAGTTTTAAATAAGTTTATGCTTGGTGATTTTGAAGAAGAGCATATTAAACAGGATTCGTATCCTTTTTATTGCTTGGATTTAGGTGGGAAATACTTAGTTACGCACTACTCCAAAGAAGATACATTTGATTGGTATATGATTACAAATATGAAATCATCTGAAATCATTGCAAAAGACTTGCTTTCTACTCAATTTTACTTGCAGTTAATGGAGACTTGTCCTGAGAAAATTGTATTCTTTAATGTAAATCCTGAATTGCGAGTAGGAAATAAAAACATTGTTCCATCTTTTGAATTTTGTATGAAAATAGGTGGATTGGAAGGTCAACATAGATATTTCCTTGGTGAAATTGGTAGAGATGCTGATGTCCCTCTATTATTTAGGCAAAAAACTGAAAAATTAGAGCAACTTATTATTACAAATGCATGGAAGAAATACTACTATGATAGTGATATTGCTCCAGTTTTATTTGTGGTAAGTGAAACGGATGTCTTAGCGAAAGAATGCGGAAAAATCTTAGATACTTGTACAGAAATTAAAAATTATCGCTTTACTACATATGAAAGGATGAAACGACCTTTATATGAAAAAGGTGCATTTTTAAGATACCTTCCAGATGTAGAAGCGTTAATGGAAACCAAAGCCTCTACCTTTAAACGATAAAAAGTACCGTAATTTACGGTACTTTTTATTATGCTCCTATAGAGATATAGACAAATAGCATATACACAAGAGGTATTGCACCTAATAAGCCTGTACAAATCCCTACAATAAATAACTCGTGCGTGATTTCTTTACGTTTTGTTGGATTATCTGCATGTGCCCCTAATTTCATAAATAAAGTGATGAAAGCTAAAATACCTGTCATTACTCCAAATGCAATACCACCTGCAATATGGAATTGATATTCAGCCATAAAGTCATTAAAAGCATCTGCAAACTTTTCACCTAAAAGAGATTGTGCATGTGTTAAATATGTAGACAAGAGAAATGTATAAACAAGTGTAAAAATAAATAGACTTTTTTGAGTTGTATTTCGTATTAATTTCATTCGAATATCCCCTTTCTATGGTTGTTTAGATTCTTTATCATATGTTTTTAAAAGGTCACATTCTATGATATTTCGTTCTACCATTCTTTATAATTAATTTGACTATAGTTAATAAAAGTATTATAGTCCTACTATATTTATTTATGGCTATATAAGTTTGGTATATAAACATATTTGTTTGAATAGGAGGATATTATAAATGCGTACAAGAGGATTGTTTGTTTCTATTGAAGGTGGAGAAGGTTCAGGTAAATCAGCTTTAATTCAAGGTCTCTCTCTTTATTTAGAAGAACAGGGTATGGAATGTTTAACATCAAGGGAACCAGGAGGTGTAAAAGTAGCAGAAGAAATTAGAGAACTTATTATGGAAAATGAGATGGATGCCATTACAGAAGCTTTATTGTTTGCTTCTGCAAGGAGAGAACACTTTAAAAATAAAATTTCCCCTGCATTAACAGAAGGAAAAATCGTTATTTGTGATAGATTTGTTGATAGCTCAATTGTGTATCAAGGATATGTGCAAGGTATTGGTATGGATAATGTCTTAAGTATCAACTCGCAAGCTCTTGAAGGATTAGTCATGCCACATCTAACGCTTTATTTAGATGTAGAACCTACTATAGCATTGAATCGAATTGCTCAAAATAATCGAGAAACAAATCGATTTGATGAAAAATCTATGGAATTTCATAAAAAGGTTCGTGAGGGGTATTTGCTTATTGAAGAAAAACATTCGAATCGAATTAAAAAAGTGGATGCGTCATTATCTAAAGATGAAGTATTACAGCAATCAATTGAATATATAAAAAATATCTTATAATCACTTGTATAGCAGGTGATTATTTCTTTTTAGTTAAAAATAATTGACTAAACACTAAAGGGAATTATATAATGAAGTCAAATTACAAAATATAATAAAGGAAAGATATCATAGAGAACGTGAGGTTTTGATTATGAAAATTAAAGATTTTGATGAGCTGAAGAGGAAAGGTTATGTAATTGTTGATGGTGAAATTACCGTAACAAATAAAGTGGAAGAAATTTTAAAAGAACGAGGTTTAGAACAAGCAGATTTAGCAAAGATGACAGGGTTGTCAAAACAATACATTAGTTCTGTAATAAAAGAAAATGTAAAGCCTGGTATTGATTCGGCAATAAAAATAGCTTATGTATTGGATATGGCAGTAGAGGAATTATTCCATTTAAAAGAAATAGGATGGACTTCAGGTATAAAAGAAACAGGTGAAGAAACACTATTTTTAGATTTATATGAAATGGAGATTATTCGTGATAAGGAAATGGAACAAAGAACGAATGATGAAATAGAGGATTCGAACGCCACTACAGCAGGATATACCTATTTCGATAAAGATACGAACGAAAAGGTATCAAAAGAGCGATATGATGAAATGTTAGAGTTATTTATTTCAGAACGTATTCATCAGGAAATTGAAAATGTTAAAAATGCATTAGAACGTGGTATGGCTAAAAAGGCTGTTGAATCAAGAGCGAAAAAACAACTGCAAGCAGAGTTTAATAAGCGATATACAGAAAGATATAAAAAATTAGATAAAATTGTAATGCCACTTGTAAATAAAAGAAAATAGATTAGAGCAGAGTCTGAATATATCAGGCTCTTTTTTTGTACGCCCATTTTTTCGATTGAAATTCTTTTGAAATGAATACAATAAGGCATTTCAATAAAGAAAGGGTGATATAAAATGAATCATCATGCTCATAAAATTGGTGGGGTTTGTGCAGGGGTTATTGCTTGTACGGCCATGATGAATGCACCGATTACTTACGACAAGTGCTTATTGTCAGGAACGTTATTAATTGGAAGTTTTATAGGTGGTTTATTACTTGATATTGACCATCCTGATAGTAAAATGGGAAGGAAATTTAGATTCCTATCTTGGGGTATCAATAAGGTCTTTGGTCATAGAGGGCTTACGCATACGCTTATATTTACGATGCTTTTATCCATCTTACTCTTCTTTTGTACAACGTTCTTTGATGGATATTTACAGGTTCTATATTCGCAATTTGTTATAGGTATTACAGTTGGGTGTCTAAGCCATCTATTATTAGATAGTATGACGAAAGCAGGTGTGCCTCTCTTCTATCCATTTACCAAAAAGCATTTCCGAATAGCTAAGTTCAGGACAAATCGTGATGAATTTGTAGTTTCAACGATATGTATTGTGGTTACATTAGCAATCGTTACAATTTTAATCTAAAAATAGTGTGGACGCTTTTTTTCTTTGTTTTGTAATGGATTTTAATTTGTAAAACTATAATAAATGGATATTTTAAAAAAACAGGGATTTTACAAATTTAATTACTAAGGAGAGAAAAGTTATGAACACAACTTTAAACAAAAAGGGTATGGAATTGGTAGAATTAAAGACTCGATTAGAAGGTGCTTTAGCTGATAATTTTATGAAGGAAGCTATGACGGATTTAATCCATAAGAAATTAAATACGGAAGAAGCGAAAATAGTTCTATCTGCTCCCTCTGCTAATGCTCTTATGAGACAATTAGAAGGAATGAGCCAATATAGAATGCCTGAAGAAAAGATAATACTAAGAAAAATCATTGAGATTACAGATGCTATAAAAAAACATGAACAGCCTGTTCAATCTGTAGGAAAATGGTGTCAAAAGCAGTATCATTTGAAGTTCTCTGTCGATGTAAATGTGGAAAAAGAAACGTGTTTTGTTGTAAAACGCATTGGTTTAGGAGAAGAGTTTTTGAAAAATTATTTTAATGTAGCAGATAATAAAAAGCTCAAATCTCTAATGAAGGAAAATGGTTTTTTACATCAATACGTGGATATGCGTGTATGTGCTGTACTTAATAAAGTATTAAAGAACATTAGTGCTAATCATAAAGAAGGTATTCTTATTTCTGTTTCTGACGCATATTTTTCATCTCAAGTAGAATTGTACAATGCTGATGTTCAATTTGAATTTAGTTCTAAAAAGAACACGAATGATGTTGGTAAGCAAATAGCTTATATGCTTCGTAGATTAGAAGATGATGTAAAGTTTACAGAGATTTAACAAAAGGGTCCCTCAAAGGGCCTTTTTATTATGGATATGATTATCTATTTGAAGATGAATTCTTAATAGCATTCTCAGATTTATCAAGTATCTCTTTTGTATGTGGAGACATCCCTGAATCAGGAGTTTTCGAACCAGATTTTTTACTCATAAATTAACCACCTCTCAATGGAATAAAAAAGAAGATGTACCTTTGTACATCTCCATTTATGCCCGTTTTAACGAGAGTTTATACTGTATTCTTTAAGAATGTTTTCATTTTTATCAATGATTCGTTTTGTATAAGGACTCATACTGGCAGTTGTTGGAGTAGAAACCCTACTTCTTCTCTTTTGTCTTATATTGCGAAAATCATTTTGTACAGCTTGTCCATTAGATTTTTCAGACGTTTTCTCCATCTTCAACAGCTCCTCTCTCATCACGTTCACAAATTGCTAAATCATAGACATGTATTAGTAAGAAAAAAATATCTACATCTATTTCTGTTATAACTTTCTTAGAAGAGATTTGCAAAATATACTCTTGTTCTAACACCGTTATTGGAGCAAGGGCGATTTTACTATCTTTGCTATAAAAGGTTTTTTTGTCAACTAATGTCCCAATAGCTTCTGTACGGTTGTCCAAAGAGAGAAGGTCAATAAGTCCTCTCATTTCGGCATGAGAACTGAAACGATTTAATGATATATCAATTCTATTATCTTCTCCATAGTTTTTTAATACATTGGACAACCCTGTTATGTACATTGTATCATCTTGTATATTTTCTTCAATAGTTACATCTCCTATATATGTAACAAGAGACTTCATTTTTTCGCTAAAGGATAGTACCAATTGATTACTATCCTTTAAAGCTTCTATCGGTTCATTTAATTCGGTAGGACCTATTTTTTTGACTAAAGGTGTTTGAAAGACTGCTATATCTATTAATACAGCAGAGATAAAAGCATATAGGAATTGTAATGAGTTCTTCTCAGTAATGGGATAATTCGTAACAACATAACATGCACCGATTACAAATAGTAGGTACCAAAATTTTCTAAAGAGCAAAATATTGAACCTACTATCCTTCTTTGTTAGTTTATCTGTAAAAGACAACAATATTAAATAAGTAAAAAGATATACGACAGCAAACCATAGGGCTACTTTTCCTGCAACTATCAATCTATCATCCCCTTGTATCTATCTATTTTCTCTTATCTTTTAGTATACATTCTATAAGAGTTCTCGATAATCTTTTTTTATGTAAAACCTTTTTTTATTGACTATAATACTTTACAATAATATTTTTATTTACTATAGTTAATAAAAGGAAGGTGATGGTAATATGAATGAACATTTGAAGACAAAGTGGATTCGCCCAGAGAACACAGTTGAACGAAGAAGTAAGTTACAGGATTTAAGAAATGCTAAAGAGTTAAATCATTTAGCAGATTGTGTCTTGGAGATATTATATAATAGAGGATTTGATACGGTAGAAAAAATTGAATCGTTTCTACATATGGATATTACTGATATGCATAATCCGCAATTAATGAAAGATAGTGATAAAGCAGTCTCACTTCTTAGTCACGCAATTGAAAATAACCTGCATATTGTAGTATATGGAGACTACGATTGTGATGGGGTGTCGGCAACCTCAATTGCTGTTTTAGCTTTAAGGAATTTAGGAGCAAAGGTTAGTTACTTTGTTAATAATAGATTCAAACATGGATATGGAATGAATGTACTTGGATTAGAGGATATGATGAAGAAATATCCTGATGTAGATGTTGTACTAACAGTTGATAATGGGATTGTGGCATATGAAGGAATTAAGAAAGCGAAAGAATTAGGATTAACAGTGATTGTTACAGACCACCATGACCCAGGCGACCATCTTCCAGAAGAAGCTGATGCAGTTGTAAACCCAAAGAGACATGACTGTGAGTATCCTTTTAAAGGTCTTTGTGGAGCAAGTGTTATTTATAAAGTAATGCTTCAGCTTTATTGGGAATTAGATAAAGATTTAGACTATGTACAAGATATGATTGATATTGTGGGGATAGCAACAGTAGGAGACATTATGCCTCTTATTGATGAGAATAGGGTGTTTGTAACAGAAAGCATTCGCCAAGTAAAACGTGCCCAAAGACATGTCTTTAAAGTATTACAAGAGAAAACGGGAGTTAAGGAGATTACGGAAGAGACATACGGATTCAAATATGTTCCCATGATTAATGCATTAGGGCGAATTACGGGCGATGTTGATGAAGCTATTGAAATGTTTGTTTCGCAAGATGAGGAAAAAATTCCTGAGATTGTAGAGAAAGTCATTGAAACAAATGAGTATCGTAAAAAAATTACGGAAGAGCAAGAAGCATTAGCAATTCAGATGGTAGAAGAAAAAGGTATCAAACCTGTTATTGTTATTTATCATCCTTCGTTCCATGAAGGGATTGTTGGATTAATTGCAGGTAGATTAAAAGAAAGATATTTTAGACCTGTTATTGTTCTTGCGGAGGGGCATGGATTTATTAAAGGTTCAGCTCGTAGTATTCCTAATTTTCATATTAAGAAAGCCTTTGATGAAACGAAAGAATATTTAATTGGCTATGGTGGACATCCAATGGCAGGGGGATTATCTTTAAAAGAAGAGCATTTAGAAGCATTTGAAGAAGAAATTTGTAGTCTTGCTGAATCTCAGTTGACGGAAGCTGATTTTATCCCTCGTATTATGGTAGATACAGTTGTAGAACCTAAAGATGTTACAGTTGATTTGGTGGAAGAATTAGATGTGTTAAAACCATTTGGTGAGGCGTTTTCCAAACCGAATTTTGGACTGAAGGGTTTCAAAGTGGATAAAGTTTATTATATGGGCGAAAATAAAAATCATCTGAAGTTAAAAGAGAAAAAATTAGAAATCATTATGTTTAATAGAGCTGATATCTATCAAGAAATGCAAGAACCAAGAAATATAAAAGCGTTAGGGTACCCTTCTCTTAACATATGGAATAATAATGTTAATGTTCAATTTAATATAGAAGGCATAAACCTTGCAGGGTGCTAAACAGAGTCTTATCCATATAAAATGGGTAAGACTTTTTGTTTATTATGGACTGGATTTAGCAAATATTAGCGAATGTTGTGGAGTTTTAAGAAAAAATACTATAAACATAAAACAAAATATTATTTTATAAGAAAAAATAAAGCGTTGATAGTAGAATATAATATTTTGTTAAATAGTAAAATTAAATAATAGTTGTTGATAAAATTTTTAAAAATAAATTTAAATAAAATAAAACAAAAAATAATGTTTGGTTTTTGATATTGCATAACGAAAGAGGGGGAAAATATGAATAAAAAATTAATGGCAGTTCTTTCAGTAGGAGTTATAGCGAGTAGTTTTATTGGCAATACAACAATCGCTCATGCTGATGAGAATGTAAAAGAAGCTCAAATTCAAAAAGAATTTAACAAAAATATTGTTGATAATGCAAATGAATTGATGAAGATAATTGATAATGCGGAACAGACAATGAATCCAGAAGATATTGATAAGGCTATCGTCGCTTTTATAGATATGCATAAACCGTTGGAACCTAAGGATTATATTGTCCATAAAAACAACGATATCTATGACCAAGCCTTTGATAAAATCTTTAACATGATAAATAAGTTAGAAAGTACAGAGAAAAACAACAAGATAGTATCATTCCATAATCAATTAACTTCTCAAATCAAAAAAGGTACTGGTACTTTCTATAAGGCGTATCTATTCTATATTAATAACACAAATCAAATCCCTGAGATTCGAGATACGCTGATGAAAAACGTTTCTGAAATCCAATTCATTATAACGAGTCCTCCTGATATGGAAGTGATGAATCCTGATGGTGCTATTAAAGTACCCGATGCACCATCGAAAGAAGAGATTCAACGAGTTATAGATAATGGTAGGGAAAATAAATTAGCAGAATTAGAAAAAAATGGGGAGATGGAAGATAAGCAAGAAAATCAAGAGTCAGTGAAATCAGAGCCGATTCGCTCAGAGTCTGTTACGTATGAAAAAGAAGGGGATATGTGCTACAAAATTACAACATTCTATGCTGATGGTGTACAGGAAAAGCAAGATAAAGGTGAAGTACCTAAAATGGACTATGTATATTGTGGCATCTTAGATTACGTGGATTATGGTGGTGGAAATGTAAAACAAGAGGTTCCTGAGAATTGGGATTATCTTGTGAAAGAACAAAACCCTGAAAGCAATTTGACGCTACAATACACTGTAGATAAAAAGGGAGAAAAACCCTACTACTATGATTCGGGTATTCGTGTAGCCTTAAACGGAACAGCTTCCTATGAACAATTTAAGGACATTCTCTATCAAGTATCTGTTAAGTCTAAAGGATACGTTGTAGAAGATAAAGGAAAGATGCTTGTAATTGTGGAAGGGAAACCAATCCTCGTGAAAGATGCGAAAAAAGAATACTCGAAAGAAGAGATAGAGTCAATTTTTAAAGACTTTGAGAAAGTAGACATACGAATTATGGAAACAAGAATCGGGAAGTCTGAAAGCTTGGAAGAAAGAATTGTAAGTAAGCAAGCGAAGAACGTAAAAATTGCTGATAAATCAATAGAGTTAGAAACAAATCCAATCGTAAAAGATGAGAGAGTGTTATTACCTGTTGAGCAAATAGCTAAAGAGCTTGGAGCAACTGTTGAGAGAAAAGAAGATGTCTTAACATTGAAGAAGGATAATAACATTGTCGTGTACAAAGACAAGAACGACACAATCTCTCTAAATGGAAGAGACGTAAAAATAGCTACAAGTCCTGAATACAAGAATGATATATTTATGGCAGAAATTCAAGAAATGATAGATATTTTTGGTTTCGATATGCTTTGGGATGGAGAGACATCTACAATTCAAATTAATAACAAATAAAAAGAGGAGTTGCATTCTAAAATGCAACTCTTTTTGTAATAACAAAGATATATAAAATAATTCCAACATAAAATAAAATAATTTAATGGTGACAGTGAAATATAGTTTACTTAATATACGTTAAATTATATACTATAGTTAATATAATTCGAGAGGAGTAGATAACATGAACATTAAAAATAAAAATAAAATGCTTTCCTTATTTGCGACAGGAGTTGTTTTAACAGCAGGGTTACCTCTTACAGCTCATGCTGATACAGAAAAGAAAGAAATTGCAGTACAAGAGGTTCAGGGAGAAAAGGTTGTTCCTATGAAAAAGTTACTTGATGAAATGAAAGGTCAAGTCCAAGAAGGTAGCGATGAAAATGGTGATTACAAAGTATACATTGTAGGTAACAAATCAATCAAAATTCACGAAAAATCTTCTTGTGCTTATGTAGGTGGCGAGTTACAACCATATAAAAAAGACAAAATTGGTGGTTATACATTTCCTGCGTATTGGGAGCCGATGTATACATCAGATGATGTGTTAGTACCTGCAAATTTCGTAGTGGATGTTTTGCCTGTTAAATTAAACGGAGACAAGATTGAATTTGATGTAGAAAAGAAACAAGAAGCTCCAAAGGAAGAACCGAAAACAGAAGTTAAAGAAGAAAAGCCAAGCACTGTACCTATCTCTAAGGGACAAGAACAAAACCAGAAGCAACCAGTGGTAGAGAATAAAGAAGAGCCAACAGGTGTTCAAAAAAGAGAGGTAAATCAAGGTAATCAAGCAACAAAAGGGAATGGTCAACCGAACACATCTCAGCAACAGGTAGTGAAGCCGAAAGAGCCAACTCATCCTAAGAACGATGATACAAATAATAAAGAAGTACAAGTGAAAGAAGAAAAGCCAGTTCAACCACCTAAAAACAATTCTGATGGAAATCAGGACAAAAATGAAGGGGCGAATAAGACCGTTGATGGAAAAACATATACAGCTCCAGAAGTAAAACAGTTGGCTTATTCATTAGGATTTTTTAATGGTGAAAAAGGATTAAGGTTTAATCCACATGGAAAAGATGCTGACAAGATGTTTGATGTTGCGAACTTATATGCTATAGGAGATGGTCAATGGGATGTCAGCATCTTTATCTTTAATGGAGATAACTCTATTGATGAGCCGTTAAGTAAAATATTTAATCGTCTATTACCTACAGAAGGGGCTAAACTTTATGAAATTGTAAATCATGCTGAATCAGGGGTTCAAGAAATAGAGTTAGATAACAGGATTATTAAGATTAAAAAAGAACAAGTGTTAGCTATTTATGTTAGTCCTATTAATAGATAATATCGAAATACAGTGTTTCATGTGAAACATTGTCGAATATTTTTCTTGAGAGTATTCATTAGGTAATATGGATACTCTCTTTGTATAGAACCTAATAAGTACAAAAATATACCTTTATAGTTATAATATATTACTTAATTTAACTATAATAAAATATTAAATGTGAAATTAATTTACTGAATATAAATAGATAGATTGAAAGGGGATGTCTAACATGAATATAAAAAGACTGGCTGTAGGTGCGTCAAGTTTATCAGTAGGATTTTTAGCTTTATTAGCAAGTCCTATTGCTGTTAATGCTCTTGATAATATGGATAACGGGGCAAACTCAACTTTAGAACCAGTTTGGGAAGGTGTACCTGAACATTTAAAATGGAATATAAAGCCTCCTATGATGAAATTTACAGATAAAGATGGAAATAGGAAATCTTGGTACGATAGAAATAGTGAAAACATTTTATTTCGAACTAATTATTATGGTGTCACTTATTATTCCCCAGTACCACCAAAACAATTAGAGTATATGACGAGTATGAGGTCATATTTTTATGTATTAGAAAACTATAATAGTAGAAATATTAATGGTGGTTATGAGGAAAGATATGATAAGTCGTACCCGAACTTTAAAACGAAGTCTACAGTTGTGAACCAAACAAGTCGTAATGCTCTTCAATCACCGCATTATTATAACGAGTATGAAGCTTATAGAGGTGCAGTTGGAGAATGGAGGTACTTAGGATATTCTGCATTTGGTAATCATGTTGAGAATCCTTATTTTCCACCAGATATTTTCTCTGAAGAAACTCCAGGTAGCTATAAATGGGATTTATTCCCTTATAACTTGGGTTCAAAATGGCTTCCTCAAGGACCTTCTCGTTGGGATGATTCAACTATTGGAGATTTATTTAATGCAAAAATAAAGGCAATTAAAAGATTGTTGGACCAAGAACCATCTATGAAGTATAAAAACTCAAATCCATATTATTGGGCTGATAGATTATCGTTAACTTCAGACCCTGATGCTGAGATGGCTGTCTTTATAGGGACAAGAGAAGGCGGTCGTAAATATAGAACATTAACAGTGAAATCCGATGAGATGAAGAACCTTAGGATTACGGAATATACAGTGTTAGATAATAATGGTAATGTTGTAGGTACTTTTACAAGAAGAGATGGGGTTGACTCTGGAAGTTCTCGTACATTTAAAAAATTAATGAAGGGAGAAAAGTATAAAATTATTGTTCGAGTAAAAAATGACTCTCAACAAGAAACGACATTAAACCCAACTAAGTTAGATATAGGGTATAGTTTATCATCTACAACTTGGAATAAAGGGAGTAATAATTGGAATACAACTTTATCAGAAGAACGAACGCTTGTACCAGGTGAATCAGCTACGTTCACATATGATAATTTTGTTATCCCTCTAAACTCTAATAAGTACATTGGATTAACGGGGAATATTAATAAAGACCATTTCTTCGCAGGGGATAATACGAATCCGAATGATGATGATGCAAACTTAGTATTGCCAGTCGAAGGTACGGGGAATATGAATGCTGAAAATATCACTTTAATTGATAGAAATGGTAATGAAGTTGAAAAGCCTATTCCAGGTGAAGATTATAAAATTAAATATAAATTTAGATATCAAGGTATTGACATTAGGGAACCTGTTTATAGGGATGAAGGCTTTTGTGAAGCACACAATAATAGTGGAATATGTATATCTTGGGGAACAAGGTCTGTATTTGACCATTACTATTACCCTGAAGTGAATATTGATGCCTATTATACAATTAATAGAAAGTTACCAAAAGGTGAAAGTGATTCTATTAATGGTCATCTAACAAAAAGAATGCAATTAAGAAATGGTACAACTTTTGAATTTATCACACCTGAGTATACTACTTATGAAGTTCCAATTATTGATACTTCTATACGTATGAACTTAGAAAATAATTATGATTATGCGAATATAGATAAAGGTGATGATACTTCGAGAAAAAAATGGCATAGTTTCTATAATTACAAAGTAAAAAATGTAGAAATACTTCCTAAAACAGAAAAACCTACAGAAGCAGGATATCAAACTTTTGCTGTAAAATTTGATGTTGATAATGAAGTGCCATCAGAAGTAACTGATTTTGAAAAAGATGTTCAAATTGGTATTACTGTAAATGGCGAGAAACATTTATTTATGGAGCATATTGGAATTGGCGAAAATAAAAACATTGTAAAAGAAGTGAAGATTTGGGTTGACCCAAAAGTAACTTCTAAAGTTGATGCTCAAGTGTATGTGAATGTTGATAAAAATGCATGGGAAGAAGACTTGAGTACACAAGAAGATAATAAGGGGGATACAGCAACAACTATAAAAGGTTCCGAGAAAACAACAGGAGCTAAAATAGAAAGACCGATGAATCCTTTTGAAAAAGCTTGTGCTCTTGGTAAAAACACGAAAAATACATGGAATCAGTATTATGAATTACACGAGTGGAGTGGTCAGTTAAAAAAATACTCAGCTAATGGAAAATCGTATGAATTCTATAAATATAGTGCAGGAAGTAAACACGATGGAACAGTTCAGCAACAAGAAGAGTATAAGATAAGCAAAGTGTTATTTAAATCTAAACTAACTGAGGATTTAAAAATGGGTGCTTCAAGAGATGGTTGGGTGGATTTAGCAAAAGGAGAAATTGGTAAAATTAAAGCGGGATATGGTTATGAATTGAAAGTAGATGTAGATTATAATACAAATGCCTTTGAAACAGAGCCTCAATCTTGGAATGTAAACGGGACAGGTCAATGGGTTCGTCCAAAACATGTTGAACCTAACATTCCAAGCGAGCTATATATCAAAACTCCTGATGGAAAAATTTTATCGGTTTCTGGTGTACATGGAACCAATAAAGGGCTTGATGTAAAACGAGAAGGAGATAGAAATAAGGTAAGTATGACATATACGATAAAACCAAAAGACACATTAGGTGTTAAAAATGCTCCAAAGATTTACATTGACCCAAATACAAAAGATGGTTCGTATAAACTGCAAGTGTTTACGCCTGAAATCAACGGAATACCTACAAAATCTAAAATGGAAGGTAATACGTTAACAAGTATTGGAAATATGTTGTGTGACAATTTAACAGATTTAAAACTTGAAGTTACAGGCAGTGCAACAGATGATTTAAAAGGGCATATTGTTCAATAAAAAAGAGATGGATTTCCATCTCTTTTTTGATAGTTAAATTATTTTTTTGAGCTAAATAGAATGCTCACAACTGAATTTCTCTTAACAACAACTTTTCTTCCATCCATTTCAAATTCCTGGTAATTAGGGCCTTTACTATTGATAATTTTCCATAATTCATTACTTTTCGTAGGGACAAGTATGTCTAAAAATTGCTTTATAGGTTTATCCACAACCGAATTCCCATCAAAAACAAACATTTTTGTTTCCCATTCACTACCATCATTCATATATAAATGCATAATGTCAAACATTGAATCACCATTTGGACCGCCAATGTTATAAGTATAATGGTTTTCTTGAGGGAAGAATCCATTTTCTTCAGCTACACGTTTTAACTTGTCCATGTCACTTTGTTTTCCTTCTTCAGGCTTTTGATTTTTGTCTTTATAGATAGAACTATACATAAACTTAGCGAATTGTTCTCTTGTTACATCGTATTGTCCACCATATTGATTCTGACCAATACCATTTGTCACACCATTTGTATATAAAGCTTGAATAGCCTCTTTTGCCCAATGACCACTTGGAATATCAGTAAATGTCATGTTGCCTTTAATTGCTAAATCAAATGCATGTTGTAAAACAGATGACATTTCATAGCGGGTTAGTGTAGCGTCTGGTCGGAATTTATCTGTTCCATCACCCTTCATAATCCCTGCTTGGATAACAGCGTTGATATTTCCTTCAAATGGGTGATTTTGAATGTCTGTAAAGGAAGTATTTCGTGAACCGTTATCTTGTAGTTTAAAGTATCGAGCCATAATAGATGCTACTTGTCCACGAGTGACGTTATCACCAAATCCATAGATTCCATTACCGTATCCATATACAATTCCATTGTCAGATAAATAGCTAATAGCTCCTTCAGACCAATGACCACTTGGTACGTCATTAAATTTTGTTGTTTGTGCCTGTGCTGTCATTGTTGCTCCAAATAAAGTTGCAGTGATTAAACCTGTTGCGATTACATTTTTAAATTTCATAATATTTTCCTCCTAAAGAAAATGTTTTATCTATAATTATATTTTTAATTTTTGTCTTATTGAGTATAAATCATATATTTCTTGTATCTCTATAAACAACTATAGCAATTTTACTTTTATTTGTCAATTATTTTTTACTAAAATAAAAATCTTCTTTTTTCCTCGATAATAGAAAAAGAGATAGTATCCCTATCTCTTGATATCTTCATTGTTTTCTGTAACAAATATTGTAAAAACTCATGTTTATATAATTTTGTATTAACAACAATTTGTATTTTATTCGTATTGAACAATTATCACGTTCAAGTCTCCATTAAATGCATTACATTCTTCATATATAATTTCCATGCATTTTTCTTCACTGAATTTTCCTGCACCACAACCAATCAAAGGAACAGCAATAGATGTAAATGAGTGTTTTATACATAACTCCAAAGCGTTCTTTACGGATAATCGAATGGCTTTCTCTGATGAATTCCATAGCATTCCGATTCCTGCAACATGTATGATGCCTTTGCAATTTAATTTACCTGCTGAAGTTAGCACCGCTTCCCCTAAAGACAATAGACCTTTACGTTGAACTTCATTAAATGGTTTTAAACCTGCTTTCTTCTTAATTGCTTTTGATACTCCATGAGGAAGTAAAATCCAATAAGGAATAAAATTTCGATTCCATGCATTCACAATTACATCAACTTCTGTATGAAAATCTGTTATATTTCCACGTTTAACAATAATATTCATCTCGATACCTCTCTCTGTTTACTATAATAAATAAAAGTATATTGTATTGACTATAGTCTATATGATATCATAAAAATAACAGTTTAATATATAGGAAGGTTGTGCATTTATATGAAACAAAAAGATTCCTTTTTGAAGGGTTTCATCACTTGTTTTGTTATTACACTTATTATTTGGAGCGTGTATACATACCTGAATACAACGCCAATACACATTAGGTGGGGGAGTAAATTCAACATTTTCTTAATTCTTTTTATTTTATTAAGTGGTGCATTTGCATGCTTTAGTGAAGGTGTAACACAGAAGAAAACAATATATTCGGTGTTAATTGCCAGTGGTCTATTAATAGTCTCGAATATTATCTTCTTTTGTATAACAACACCTTTATTCCATAGTTCAGATTATCGAGCTTTAATTGGAAACGTTGAAGAAAAGAAATTTGAAAAAGATGTTTCTCATGTGGACTTAAAAGAGTTACCAACAATTGATAAAGAATTGGCGAGGAATTATGCAGACAAAAAGTTAGGTGAAATTCCTGCTTTAGGTAGTCAGATGGAGGTTGGTGATTTAACTATCCAACAGATAAAAGGGAAATTGTATTATGTTGCTCCACTTGAACATACAGGGATTTTTAAGTGGTTTGAGAATAGCAAGGGTACGAAAGGTTTTATAAAAGTAAGTGCAACAGATTCTCAAGACGTTGAGCTTGTAACATCTGTAAAAGGAAAAGATGTAAATCTAAAGTATTTGCCAAGTTCTTATTTTAACTCAAATCTGTATAGACATGTGTATTTAAATCACCCAACAAAGGGTGTGAAAGGTTATACATTTGAACTTGATGATGAAGGGAATCCTTACTGGGTGGCATCTGTTTACAAACGCACGATTGGACGTTCAGGAGAAGTCATTACAGGAACACTTGTTATTGACCCTCAAACAGGCAAGATGAAAGAATATAGTATAAAAGATACGCCTAAATGGGTGGATATTATTCAGCCGAAATCAACAATAGCGGATTACTTAGATTATTGGGGAGAATATGTACATGGCTATATTAACTTTTCAAATCAAGATAAGTTAGAAACTACAGAAGGAATGCAAGTGATTTACAATAATGGCGAATGCTATTTCTATACGGGAATTTCTTCAGTAGGAAAAGATGAATCTACAGTAGGATTTGTATTGGCGAATACTCGTACAGGAAAAACGAGTTTTTATAAGGTATCTGGTGCTACAGAGACAGCGAGTATGCAATCAGCAGAAGGTAGTGTACAACAATTAAGATATACAGCGACATTCCCTATTTTGATAAACGTACAAAACGAGCCAACGTACTTTCTAACATTGAAAGATAAAAAAGGATTAGTGAAATCCTATGCAATGGTCAATGTAGAAAATTACAACATTGTAGCGATTGGAGATTCATTGCAAGCTACGCTAAATAATTATGTCAAATCATTAGCGGGTAAGAGCTCACATACAAACTTAAATTCAAATGGCCTTGAGAGAAGTGAAGTGGGAACAATTGAAAGAATTGGCTCTCTAACAAATGAGAATGGACAAGTCTTTTATATCCTACTAAAAGAAAAGCCAAACATACTACTTATGGTTCCATCTTCTATTTCAAAAGAATTACCTTTAAGTAAAGAAGGCGATAAAGTGAAGTTTTCGTACATTGAATTGCCTAATATGAGTGGCATTACTGCTAAAGAATTTGAAAATGAAAATATGGATATTAAATAAGGAGAGTCTTTCTCCTTATTTTTATGTAAAGAAGCGAGGTAAAAAAATGCAAAATGTAGAAAGTTGGTCTTTTGATGAGAAGGTAACAAAAATATTTGATGAACATGTGCGTCAATCCATTCCATCTTATGAAATGCTTCAAGACTTAATATGTGGTATTGCTCAATTTTTTATAGTTGAGAACGGTGTTGTAATTGATGTAGGTTGTTCAACGGGTGAGACGATAAAGCAATTAAAAGAAGTTTCACCTAAAACATTTAGAGCGTTTGGATTAGATACCTCTCAATCTATGTTGGAAAAAGCAAAAGAAAAGTTATCTACCACTGAAGATGTTTATTTATTCGATGAAGATATTTCAAAAGTGGCATTACCAAAAGCAGACGTTATCATCAGTTGTCTAACAAATCCGTTTATTTCAGTAGATGAGAGAAAAAAACATATGAAACGATTAGTAGCAAAGCTGAAGAAGGGTGGAGCGTTGATTGTTGTTGAAAAGACTTACGCAAAACATTCCATGCATCAGGATATTTTCACGCAACTACATCATGATTTTAAAGAACAACAAGGTTTCTCAACAAAGGAAATTAGAAATAAAGATAAGTCTTTAAGGGGTGTGTTTCGAGTAAGTCAGGTAGAAGAAAATAAACGGTTTTTAGAAAGAAAAGGAATGCTCGTTGAAGAATTTTTTAGATGCTTGCATTTTGTAGGATACGTTGGGATAAAACAAGCTTAAACGCTTGTTTTATTTATGTCTACAACATCCAAACTATAATTCTATTAACAATAGTTAATGGAATTAGGGGGAATTAGGATGAGAATGAACGAAATGCGATGGGGGATGGTAGCAAGACCTCAAAACGGATTGATTTGTGTAGATTTATTTTGTGGAGCAGGAGTAGGTGCTTGTGGCGTTAAATTAGCAGGTTATCATATGGCTTATGCTGTAGACAATAACCCGTATGCTGTTAAGACTTACAATAAAATGATTGGTCCACATGCTGTTTTATCCGATATTCGAAAAATAAATTCAAATGATATTCCAGACCATGATTTAATGATTGCTACACCTGTATGCAAGAGTTTTAGTGTGGCAGGAAAAGGAGACGGATTTGATAATAAAGATTTCGGAGATTTACCACATGAATTCTTAAGAATATTAAAAGCGAAAAAACCAAAAGCGTTTTTATTTGAAAATGTGAATGGAATGGTAAATAAGAAGAATAGACCAGGATTTGTAGCCTTTGTGAAAGAGATTGAAGACAGCTCATATAATGTTACATGGAAGCTTGTAGATTGCTATGAATATGGGATTCCACAACACAGAAAAAGAGTATTTATGGTAGGGATTCGAAGTGATTTAGGGAAGACATTTGAATTTCCAGAAATAGTTTCTATAAGTGAAAGGAAAACGATACGTGATGCAATAGGAGATTTACCTAATCCTGATAAGGTGATGAATTCTTTAAAAGATATACAATACGAATCACAAGAACAAAGTTCTGTTCATAACCACGTAGGATATGGAATTCGAAGTGATGAAAAAGCATTTGTACATAAAATTCCTGTGGGTGGAAATTGGAAGGATTTAAACGAAGAAGATGCTCGTAAATTTATGGGCGGAGCATTTGAAAGTGGTGGAGGAAGAACGGGATTCTTAAGAAAAGTATCCTTTGACCAACCTGCTTATACGATTACAAGTCTAATGAACGGAAAAAATAACGCCCAAATCATTGATAATCAAGATAAGTATTACGAAGGTGGATTTTCTCCAAGGTATGTAAGTAGGAATAGACAAAAACAATGGAATGAAGCATCCTATACAATTGTCTCTGAAGCCCGTCAATTACCTCTGTATCCTGAACCTGTTAATTATGATATTCGCAAAATGGATACATATGACGTCTTACCACCAAGGAGATTTACAGTGAGAGAATGTTTGAGATTACAGACTGTCCCAGATTGGTTTTCTTTTGATGAAGATGTTCCGTTGAATAAGCAATATGAACGGTGTTCTGGCATTCCATCATTGATGGCATATAAATTAGCGATTGAGATAGAAAAATATTTAATTTGAGATATTATGTTCATGAATGATTGGCATCAGAAATCAATAAAATGTAAAAAGGGGGGTGAAAAGGATGGATACTACATATATCATTAAAGAAATTTATTTAACGAAGAAGATGGAAGATGCGTCATTGAGTGAAAAGGAGCGAAAATTAGCAAGAAATGAACTAAAGGCATTACAAAAAAGTCTAAATAAAAAAGAGGTTAATTTAAATTAACCTCTTTTTTATTTTAAGCTACTTTCATAGACCCTCTCTTGAAATCCGCTATTTGAAAAATGATGGATATTTCCTAAGCTGTCATATTGATACACAGCTTCATGAAGGGGCTTGGAATTTAATCGCTCTAAAGTTGTAAAGTATATATTTTTAATGCCTACCAAATCATTGGCTATTTCCAAATCATGAAAAGCTTCTACTTCATTTTTAACGAGGATTAAATAACCAATTTCCCTACCAAACCTTCTGTGAAATGAAGCGATATTTCTTTCGTGATAAGCAATTTTTTTTAAAATAGAGAGTGGTTGAGAAGTGTAGTCATCAAATAGGAACTCTTGCACTCGACCATTTTCGATTAGTAGATTATTATCCTGTTTGATTTTTCTTATATAGAATCCATAATCCGTATCGTGTAAAGCTTTTCTTAATTTCTCCCCATTTGAAAAGTGAAATCCGTGTTTTTCATGGATAATTCTTAATACCTCTTCCTGTCTCCAATTACTATGTTGTAGATTTGGAATCAGCTTATTACACATTAACTCTAATAATTCCTTTGTTGTACCAATGTATAATTCAAATTCATTATCGAAACCATCCAATAAAGAATCTACGGCTGTAAAACGAACAAGGTCTTTTCTACTCTCAACCTTCTCTGTATTATCAATTAAAAATAATACAATAATCTTTTTATCTTTATCTTTATAGTAATACTCGCTTGATTGTAAAAAAGAACGGTAATGATTCCACTTTTCTTTCAGTTGCTTCTTGCTCTCTGTAGCCATGTCCATTTCTAAGAAAAAATCAGTATCAAATATTTGAATAAGCCCATCTGGTCGAATGTTTTTATATTGAGATACATATTTCTCATCGAAATATCTCCATTTAATATCATTTTCTTGTGTCTTTTCTTTAAAATCTAAAACAAATTGATTTAAATGAATTTGATGATTGATTAAACGTGGATTCATCTTTAGTTCTCCTGCACGGTAGTAACCTCTTTTGATTATTTTTCGTTTAGGGTCTAAGATATCGGTTGGAAGGTCAAACTGATAACGAACAATTTCAACACCTTGAGAAGTTAAGAAAACAGCTTGATTTGTTAAATTAAATTCTACACAATCAATAACCTCTAATTCGATTAAATCTAAAAACTTTGTCTCCATAAACAATTCAAAAGAATCAATTGTATCAGAGAAAAAATATTTATAAGCTTGACGTATTGTTAAGCATCTCAATAGATAGACGTTATAAAGAAAATCTAAATCTTGATTTTTTAGCTCTTTTGCTATTTCGTAAGTTGAAGGTTTCAAAATCATGCACCTCTTTCATTTTGTTATATATATACTATTTATACTAAAAAAAGCCCTATCTCATAACAGAGACAAGACCTAATTCATTAACTAAAGTTTGTTAAAAATTTAAATTAAGTTTTCAATGAATTTAATGAAAGTTGATTGACATCAACATTAGTCAATGATAAGATATTTATGAATCACAGGTAAAAAATAATGAAAAAATCAAGAGTTTTTTACATATTTGTAAAAGTACATATCAATTTTTTCGAGGATACTTTTCGTTGTTTCTAAACCCATCCTCTTTAATTGGTAGTCTAAATTAAAACCTTCATATCGTTCTTCGACAATCTCAGCGATTTTTGCACAGATTTCATAACGATTATTTTCATAACCAGGCTTGACTTCATCTATTGCAGTCTGAATTAATTTTTTTGTACCTCTTGTTAATTTTTCTTGTTCCATAACTTCCATTTTTCCATTCTCCTTTCGAAATGAATGGAAATGCGTTATGGATGAACTAAATCCTACAAATAAATTATAACTTTTTCATAGACTAAAGTCAATGGAAATTCTCTAAAAATTAAGGGGGTTATTTGAATGGCTATTCAAGACCAATGGAAAGAATTAAATAACGAAATACAAAATGATGAAAATCATATTCTAAAAGATATTGTTGAAACAATTAATGACTCTTTAAGGGACCCTAAAGAAGAAGATGTTCAGTCTTTAAATGATAAATTCGATGAAATAGAAGAAGAATTAAAGAAACTATATAAAAAGACAAAATACTCTCAAGTAGAAAAAACAATCAAAACATATATAAATGACATAAGAGATACTGTATATAGAAAGAAAGGTATAAAACTATCTAAATGGGATGCTTTTGTACTGGAAGCGAAAAGGCATAATTGGGAATGTGTATTAGAATTAATAGACTTAGTAAATATAATAGATAATAGCTCAGATGAAGAAATGGAAGATTACGCAAAAAGGTTTGAACAAAAATATAAAGAAGATGTAATGCCGTTTATAGAGAGAAATTTATCTCCATTTAATAAAGATTTAGTGAAAAGGGAATTCAATAAAAAACAAAAAGGTTATGCAAATCTAACTAAGAAAAATGACCAAGAGAACTTTGGAGCATTACTTAAACATCTAAGATTATCAAAAGGATATGCTTTAGAAGATGTAGGAAGACTTTCAGGAGTATCAGCTTCTTATATACATTTACTTGAAAAAGGACAAAGACAAAGCCCTACACTTGAAACTGTTGAAAAACTGGCTGAAGGTCTTGAGGTACCTGTACAGTATTTCTTCAAAAACAGAGGACAAGGTAACGGTGCAAACGATACTGCTATGACAGGATTTGCTGAAATGGTTATCCTGCAAAACTTCACATTAAATGGAAAGAAAGCATCGAAAAAACAAAAAGAGGCTATAGTTTCCTTATTTAATGGAATCATGAAAGCAGAATGGACACCTGAAACAAAAATTGCAGAAAGCATGGAATTGATTCGGAAAATTGAGGAATTCATCTCTCTAATGGACTAAAAATCTCAGAATGGTTTTTACGAAACTTTTATTTTGTAAATCTAATTAACATGTTTTTAAAATGGATTCTTAAACAAAAATATTGAAATTTGAATACTGAAACATGAGAAGTATTGGCATCTGCCGATACTTCTTTTTTTTTATTCCCTATAGAACATACCTAAATCAATAATCCTCAATAAATTTTCCTCTTTTTAAATAGTATGTTAATAAAAGTATGAAAGTTGGTGAAATCCATGGAAAAGGTT